>JAPVWS010000262.1 GCA_027493295.1 Candidatus Versatilivorator vitaminiformans
GATCTGGGCCGCCGCCGCCAACGCCTACGGCCAGGGCGCCGACGGCTTCGCCATTGCCGACCACGTCTGGGCTCCCAACGGATGGCCCTGGACCACCCGGGAGTATGAAGCGCTGCGCTTGCTGGGACACCCCGAGCTTCTGGCCCAGGCCGACAAGCACTACCTGGTGCGCTCCGACATCCGCGACGAGGCCACGGCCGGCTGGTTGCCCGGAAGGAACATTCAGCTCCCC
The DNA here is from genome assembly GCA_027493295.1 of Candidatus Versatilivorator vitaminiformans. Taxonomy (GTDB): domain Bacteria; phylum Acidobacteriota; class Terriglobia; order Versatilivoradales; family Versatilivoraceae; genus Versatilivorator; species Versatilivorator vitaminiformans. The sequence goes on from JAPVWS010000262.1 coordinate 233, forward strand.
AAGGAGCTGGATGCCGGAGAATCCCACGAGGTGTCCTTCCGGGTGGCCGACGACCTGCGGCACTGGCGCCGATTGGGGCGGGTCAAGTCTGTGGTGCTGCGAGTCCGCTTCCGGGACATCCTCCCCAACTACGACAGGGTCGAGGTCCATCTCAACGAGCAGGAGCTGCCGGATTCCATCCTGCAGAAGGTGGACATGACCTACCGCCTGGTAGACCAGCGGTCCAGCGCCCACTCCATCACACCCTACGGCTACGCCTACGACTTCCATCTCGACCCCGCCCGCTATCCCAGGAGAGGTCGCAACCTGTTGAGAGTCAAGCTCCTCAGGCGAGATCCCGACATTGCCGCCCGGCTGGCCCTGATGCGAGTCGACTGCCGCATCGAGTATCGGCGCCATCGACACTTCGAAGACCAACCCATCGAATACTGAATAGCCGCCCCCCTTCCCAGACGACGGGACGGATCATGCAAAGCGAAACAGGGGTACTTAAGGCGAGTGGAGAGTGAAGAGCTATCTGGTCGACACGCCAAGCATCTTGTCAGTCTCGGCACAGTCGTTGAGAAAATGCAACTGGGTCGCCAGGTGCTTTCCTGCTCCCAGCACCCTCGGCTGACCACTCTCCACTCTTCACTCTCCACTATTCACTGTTCACCAAGTCGCGCCGCCGTCTCATTCGACGGGGCGGCTCATGAGGGGCGAAAAGGGGGTTCCAGACAAGTTGACGAAGGATTCCTGCGGTTACAGAAGGATTTCCTGCGGCACCTCGCCGGCGACATCCGTGAGGCGGAAATCGCGCCCGGCGTGGCGGTAGGTGAGCCTGGTGTGGTCCAGGCCCATCAGGTGGAGCACGGTGGCATGAAAATCGTTGAAGGTCATCTTGTTTTCCACGGCATACCATCCGAACTCGTCGGTTGCGCCGTAGCGAATCCCAGGCTTGACCCCGCCGCCCGCCATCCAGATGGTGAATCCGGTGGGGTTGTGGTCGCGCCCGTCGTCTCCCTGCACCGCGGGTGAGCGCCCGAACTCGGTGCCGAAGATGACCAGGGTGTCCTCCAGCATCCCCCGGCCCTTGAGGTCCTTGAGCAGTCCCGCAATGGGCTTGTCGACCTTGCGGGAGTTCTTTTCGTGGCCCTCGCGCAACTTGGAATGCTGATCCCAGTAGTTTCTGGGATAGCTGTGGGAAACCTGCACGAAGCGCACTCCCCGCTCCGCCAGGCGACGGGCCAGCAGGCACTGGCGCCCATACTCGTCGGTGGGTTCCACCCCGATTCCGTAGAGATCCAGGGTGCTCTTCGACTCCCTGGAGAAATCCAGGGCTTCGGGAGCATGGCGCTGCATGCGAAAGGCCAGCTCGAAGGCCTGGATGCGGGCTTCCAGCCGGGCATCGTAGGCGGTCGAGGAGAGATGGCGCCGGTTCCAGGCCCCCATGAGGTCGAGTTGCCGGCGTTGGGCCGCGAGGTCTCTGCCCCCGCCTTTCAGGTTGGGTATTTCCCCCTCGACGAACTGGGTGGCGCCGTCCCCGATTCCCGTCCCCTGGTAGACGGCCGGAAGAAAGGCCGACCCGAAATTCTGGCCCCCGCCATGGATGTAGGGAGGCGAGATATTGATGAACCCGGGCAGGTTCTGGTTGTCGGTTCCCAGTCCGTAGAGGATCCAGGACCCCATGCTTGGCCGGATCAGGTTCCCGTCCCCCGTGTGGAGCTGTAGGGCGGCGCCGCCGTGAGAGACGAAGTCTCCCATCATGGAATGGATCATGCACAGATCATCCACGCAACTGCCGATATGAGGAAAGAGCTCGCTCACCGGTTGGCCGCATTCCCCGTACTGCCGGAATTCCCAAGGAGACTTCAACAGGTTCCCGGTCTCGGCAAAGGTGATCTCGGGCTTGGGGAAGGGCAAGGGCTTGCCGTGCATCTCCGTAAGCTTGGGCTTGGGATCGAAAGTATCGATGTGGGAGACGCCGCCGTGCAGGAAGAGGAAGATGACCCGCTTGGCCCGGGGCCGGAAATGGGTCGGCTTGGGACTGAGAGGGTTGAGATCCCCCGATGGAGCCCCCGCGGCCCGGGCTTCCAGCGAGGACAACCCTGCGAAGGCCAGGTAGCCGAAGCCGCAGGCGGCCCGCCGCAGGAGATCGCGCCGGGAAAGCGGTCCGGGAAGGCGAGCCGGGTGCGATGCCGAGGGGTCATTCATGCCGGTAGTCTCGAGAAGGAAGCGTTCCGTTCTCACTCAATATACATGAATTCATTGAGGCCGAACAGCAACTGGCAATAACTGGCCCAGGCCTCCCGCCGGTTCTCCGCGCCCTCGGCCTCGCCCGGACCCTGTTTCCGAGGGTAGGCCGCCAGGTATTCCAGCGCTTGCTCGGTCTCTTCGGCGGAGGGAGGCCGGGCCAGGACCTTGCGATGGGCCAGTTGCACCCGCTCCCTGTCATCGGCGGTCTCCCGGGAGAGCAGGTCCTCGGCGAAGTGGCGAGCCTGCTCCATGACGAAGGGACTGTTCATCAGGAACAGGGCCTGGGGGGCCACGGTGGAGTCTCCTCGCCTGCTGGTGACGGCGTTGGAATCGGCAAAGTCGAAGAGTTGGAACATGGGGAAGAGCTGGTTGCGCACCACCGGAAGGTAGAGACTGCGCCGCCCGCTCCGATAGGCGTCGAAGCCGTAGCCCCCCTTCCCTGCCGAGAACAGGCCGCGGTAATAGTCGTCCACCGCGGATTTGCCCTTGTAGTCGAAGATGGACCCGCCCATGGTCCGGTCCAGCCGGCCGCTGAGGGCCAGGATGGCATCGCGCAGGGCTTCCGCCTCCAGGCGGCGGCGTGGGAACCTCCAGAGCAGGCGGTTGGCGGCATCCGCGACCTCGGCCGCCGGGTTGGAGATGCCGCTCTGCATCCGGTAGGCGCTGGAGTTCAGGATCAGCCGGTGCAACTGCTTGATGGACCAGCCCGACTGCACGAAATAGGCCGCCAGTCGATCCAGCAGCTCCGGGTGGGACGGCCGGTCTCCCAGGGTCCCGAAGTTGTCGCTGCTGGCCACCAGGCCGGTCCCGAAATGCCACTGCCAGATCCGGTTGACCATCACCCGCGCCGTCAGGGGGTTGTCGGGGCTGGCAATGAACCGGGCCAGCTCCAGGCGGCCGCTCTGGTCGCTGTCGACGATCCCGTTTGGGCCCTCATCCAGGATCTGAAGAAAACGACGGGGCACCAGCTTGCCGGGACTGCGGTGGTTTCCGCGCACCATGATCCGCATGGGTGTCGAGCCCCCGTCCTTGACGGCCATTACCGTCAGCGGATCGGCGGGCGGCCTGGAACAGTCCCCGGCGGCAAACACTTCCACTTCCGCCATATGCAGGTAGGCGGTCTCCTCTTCCCGGGACCCCAGTAGCTCCACCCGCACGATCCGGCCGGTGGTTCCCTGGGGCGGGCAGATGCGAAAGCCCTCGGCCGGGGTCGGAAACTCCTCGGCATCCGGACCCTCCGGGAAAAAGTCCTGATTCCACACTTCCTGTCGCTCATCGGTCAGAACCGAGACCCGGAAGTTGGAGAGGCGTTTGAACTCGGCATCCACGCGATTCCACAGGACCACCATGCCGATGGGACCGCTTTCGGCCAGCTTCACCTCCCACCAGGGGCTGGAGTCGCCCTTGTCGGTCTCCTGGCGGTTGTTGAAGACGCCGTCGATGGCCTTGTCCGCGGTGGCCTCGCACCTGGTGCTGGACTGGCTGGCCTCGCCCAGGGGAGCCAGGCTGGGTATGGGCGCGGGAAACCGATCCGGGTAGCGCTTCCGCAGCTCGCTCATCAGGGACCATTCCTGCCACTTGGAGGCGAACTCCAGGTCGGCCATGGTCCGGGTGCCCTTGAAGATGGCCGCCAGGGAGTAGTAATCGGCGGTGGGAATAGGGTCGAACTTGTGGTCGTGGCAGCGGCTGCAGGCCAGGGTCAGGCCCAGGAAGGTGCGACCCGTAACGTCGATCTGCTCGTCAGCCACGTCGAACAGGAACTTCTCCTTGTCCTGCTCCGCCAGCGCCTTGGGACCCAGCACCAGGAATCCGGTGGCCACCATCCGGTCGCGGAAGGCCCGCCAGTCCGCGTCCCCCGCAAGGAGGTCACCGGCAAGCTGCTCCAGGATGAACCGATCGTAGGGCTTGTCCTGGTTGAAGGCCCGCACCACGTAATCGCGGTAGCGGTAGGCGAAGCGCATGATGTAGTTGCCGTCATGGGCGGTCGTGTCGGCATAGCGAACCACGTCCAGCCAGTGGCGGGCCCAGCGCTCGCCGTAGTGGGGCGAGTCCAGCAGGCGCTCCACCAGGTTGGAGTAAGCATGGGGCGAGGCATCATTGACAAAGGCTTCAACCTCCCCGGGTTCCGGCGGCAGACCCAGCAGGTTGAAGGTGAGCCGGCGAATCAGCGTCCGTCGTTCCGCGGGCGGAGCCGGCCGCAGACCCTTGGCCTCCAGCCCGGCAAGGATGAACCGGTCCAGCCAGGTGCGGGGCCACGCCTGGTCCCGAACGGCCGGAGGCTCACTGCTGGTCACGGGCTGGAAGGCCCAAAAGGACTTTTCTTCCTCGGAAAACTCGGCGACCGTCTCCTCCGGGTTCCAGGGAAGCAGGATGTCGAACTTTTCTCCCAGGTAGGCCTCTACCGACCGTCGCTCGGCCTCGGTGCGGTCGCTGTCGTAGAGGATCACTTCCGCCAGGTCTCCCCGGAAGGAAATCCGGCCTGAGGCCACCTGGTCCAGCAGGGACCGGACCGCCGGAGAACCATCCGACTCCTTTCCGTTGAGGTAATAGCGAACGGCGCCGTTGGCCGTCCCGGGACGGCGGGTCCTGGCGATGATCCAGGGGCGGTTGCCGCCGGGTGTGGCGATGCTGCCCTCGGCTTCGCCACTCTCGACCGGCGATTCAAAACGGGCCACCGCAAGAACGGTCCCGGGAGATTTCGCCTCCCTGGAGAGGAGGCCATCGGGGCCCTCCAGCCGGCTTTGCCCGTCGAACCTCAGGGCCGGCTTCCCGTGCACCCGGCTCTCCGGAATCCATTCCGGCGCCGCGGCTTCACCCGACATCCCCTCCTCCGCGGAAACCCTCCAATGATCGCCGCGGCCGGCGGCGTCCTGCCAGGATTTGAGCGTCTCCTCCTCCTTGAGTTGGATGTCGTCCGCCTTCAGCCAGACCTGCAGTTCGGCAGCCAACTCCCCGTCGGCGGGAGACCGGGCAACGACACGGCTGGGCCGCTCCGCCGTCTGCCTGCGGACCGTCCGGGGCTCGGGCCAGACGGCGCCGTCTCGAACCCACTGCTCCAGGGCGGCGACCTGGTTCTTCGACAGAGGTCCAGTGGGAGGCATTTGCAGATCCCCGGAACCCCGCACCAACTGAATCAGGCGGCTCTGTTCCACTTGGCCCGGCACCACCGCCGGTCCCGACAGGCCACCCTGACGCAGAAACTCGGCTGAATCCAGACGCAGGCCTCCCTGCTGCAGCCGGGGTCCGTGGCACACCTGGCAGTGCTCCACCAGCAGGGGGCGGATCTCTTTTTCGAAGAACTCGATCCCGGCAGGATCCGATGCCTGACCCGAGGCGGCCGTGGCCGCAGCTATCAGGACCGAAAGCAAAAGGATACGAGTCGGCATGACGATTCCCGAGACGAACAGGAATGATTGCGGCCACATCTGAGCCCGGCAATTCGTAGCCGAGTCTGACGCCGTGGACTATATATTCTATTCGAAGTCAACGGCCCGAGCGAGGTCTCATAATGTCCGCACGCGCGACAATCGTCCTATCACGACCGCGATTACTCGCTCACCTCGGTGGCGAACCGCTCAACCGCTTCAAGCGTCTCCCGCACGTCATCCCACGTCGTGCTGTGGTTCACGATACACAGCCGCAGGACAAATCGCTTGTTGACCATGGTGGACGACAGGAACGACTGCCCGTCCCAGAACATGTGCGCCAGCACCCTGCGGTTCATGCCGGCCAGCGCGTCCTCGCTGACACCCCCGGAGTTGACGCGAAAGCACACGATCCCGAGCGACTCCGACATCAACTCCAGCGAGCGGCTCTCTCTGACGTACTCCGCAGCCCGAGCCGTCAGATCGAGCCCGTTCTCGATGGCCGCGCGGAACGCCGCCATCCCGAAAGTCTGAATCGACATCCAGATTTTCAAAGCGCGGAAACCGCGGCTCAATTGGATGCCGTAGTCCGCCATGTTGGCGTGCTTGGCGCCCCACACCGAATCCTGCAACACATCGTGCCGAATCGAGAAGGCGCGTTCAAGGGCACCGACATCGCGAACCAGGATGCAACCGGCCTCGTACGGCTGGAACAGCAACTTGTGAGGGTCGGCGCTGATCGAGTCCGCCCGATCGATTCCCTCGAGCGCCGCGGCGCCGCGCGGGGCCAGGATCGCGAAACCGGCATAGGCCGCGTCGATGTGAAGCCACATCCGCTCAGCAGCGCAGATGTCTGCCAGCGCCGGCAGGGGATCGACCGCCGCGCGGCTGGGCGTGCCGGCGTTCGCGCAAACGACCATGGGCGTGCACCCGGACGATCGGTCCGCGGCGACGGCTTCCGCAAGCTCGCCCGGATCGATCCGGCCCGACCTGTCGGCCGGGAGCACCCGAATCCGATCCGGCGTGATGCCCACGATGCGCGCGGCCCGGAGCTGTACGC
>JAPVWS010000263.1 GCA_027493295.1 Candidatus Versatilivorator vitaminiformans
ACCTTGCGGTACGTGCCCACCACCCCCTCCGGTCCAATCAAGACCGCCGCATTGAAGCAGCGGTCCCCGTCCTTTTCCAGCATTCCCAGAACCAGGTAGGCTCGGGTTCTTCGGCAGAGACCTGCCAGGAGCTGGGTGGAGGGACCGGGAATGGATTCGGCGTAGGGAAGGGCTTCCTGCAGGCTGTCGAAACAGTACCCCGTCAGGGCGCATTCGGGAAAGACCACCAGTCGAGCCTGCCTGGCGACGGCTTGCTCCACCGAATCGATCATCCCCGCCAGGTTGGCCTCCTTGTCCATCAGGGTGGGGTCCATCTGCACCCCGGCCAGCGTGAATTTTTCAGGCTTGGTCGCCGACTTCATGGGTCCCGTTTGGACGAAGAGCTGAAATGAGTGTGCAGGGAAACTCCAAGTAGCCTGGAAGGCGCCCACCCGCATCCCTATTCTCAACCTCTTAGGTACACAGGCGATATTACCGGCGCCTTGAGCGGAACACCGGTAATCCGTCCCTGGAATCAAAATCAGGTCGTGCAGCCCGCTGGAGGCCATTTGATCCGGCCGGGCAGATATGTTACAAGATGGGGTCGCTTGACGAAAGTCAGTCTCGCCGTGCCGGCCCTCACGCGGAGCGCCCGTAGCTCAGTTGGATAGAGCGTTGGTCTACGAAACCAAAGGTCGCAAGTTCGAATCTTGCCGGGCGTACCACTTCCCCATCTCTCGTTCAACAGCAGACGGCTTTTTTCGGCTGCCCGAGCGGCCGTTCCCCTTGAGCCGGCGGCAGTCTCGACACTTGCCTTCAGTGCGCCCTTTTTGGATCAACCCCTGGGGTGACCGGATGCTGTCTGACGGCGACAGGCGGTTGTAAACGGAGGACGGAATAGATGAATAACCGAAACGTTTCGGATCGGCGAAGCTTTCTCAGGAGTGTCGGGGCCGGGTTGGGTCTGGGCCTGGCAGGACCGGTCGGACCCTTGGCCTTCCCTGGGGGATCGTGGGCCAGTGGATCTCCCGCAAAGGTTCGATACCGCTGGGTCAGCGTGCGGGAAATCCATGGAGACGGCACCCACAACGCCTGGCCCGACATCTGTCGCTGGAGGGGGCGCTACTATGTGGCTTTCAACTCGGGCGGCAAGAACCACGGCGGAGGCCACGGCCTCCTGGTGCTTTCTTCGGGCGATGGCGTCAACTGGGAGACGGTGCTTCACAAGTCTGCAGGGGAGTGGGGCGTCCTGGAGAACACCACCCGTACGACCGTGTGTCCCAAGTTTCTCCCTCTCAAAGATCGGTTGGTTCTGGTCTTCTACTTCTATACCTCGGGAGACACGGACGTCAGCCCGCAACGCAAGGCCGATCTCAAACGCCGCTGGCTGAGCCTGAAGGGATCGGAGGAAAGCTTCCAACGGTGGATCGGCCACCACAATACGTCCTTCCGTACCGGGGTCAGCTACAGCGAGGACGGCCGCCGCTTTGAGGACCCTGAGCCCTTGCTTGACCCGAGCTGGCGGGTCTGGCGGCCCCAGACCTTCAAGGGGCGCCACTACATTATCGGTTACCGCTGCCACGGGCAGGAGTGGTCCTTTTCGCCTGAGCTGGAGAGCATGATTCCGGAGGCCCACACCTTCGAGATGTTCGAGAGCGCCTCGTTGTTCAGCTCGGCGGACGGTTTGAGCTGGCGAAAGGTCAGCGATATTGCCGCCGAGGACAACGACGAGAGTGACTTCGACTTCGCCCCGGATGGCCGAATCCTGGCGGTGAGCCGGAAGGGCGCTTCCTCCAAGCTTCATGCGGGAGCCAGGCCGGGTAGCCGGCATGCCCTCGCCTACCTCAGCCATCCGCCCTATCGGAGCTGGCGGCGGCTGCCCCTGGATCGAATGATCCAAGCCCCGGCGGTGCGCTGGGCCAAGGACCGATGGATGGTCGCCGGCCGCTATATCGACGGAGATAGCGAGCAGGTTCACCCCCAGCGCGCTGACTATCCTCACAAGGCCCAGCGCTACGGGACCCGCATGTGGACTCTGGAGGATCGGACCGGCGCCCTGACCCAGGCGGTAACCTTGCCGAGTTGGGGAGACTGTTCCTATCCGGGCATGATCGAGGAAGCCAATGGCGATCTGCTGGTAGTTTATTATTCCCACTCGATCACCACTGACGCCCATCAGTACATCGGCGGCGGGCTGTGGCCGGGCAAGATGCCTCCCGCCTCGATCTATCTGGCCCGAGTGGTCAGGGAAGAGATGGGTTAGGACTGCCCCAGCCCTGCCGTGCGGATCATACAGGACGAAACAGGGACGCTGCGGAGGAGTGGAGAGTGAAGAGTGGACAGTGGAGAGTAGTCAGCCGAGGGTCTCGGGAACAGGCAAGGGCCTGATGACATGACTCCGCTTATTTAAAGGACTGCACCGAGACCGACAAGATGCTTAACCTGTCGATCTGATAACTCTCCACTCTTCACTCTCCACGATTCACTTTTCACTTGTCCGCGCCGCCGTCTCAATCGACGGGGCGTTTAGTTAGGAGCGACACAGGCGTGTTCCAGACAAGGGCTCTGCCTTTGCTCCCCCCGAATCCTCTGTCCGCCATGATCGCCGGCGTCGTCCTGGCCGTGCCGCTGCTGTCCGGATTTGCGTTTCCGTCCTCGCCTCCGCTGACACCCGGGCAGGCGGGCTGTTTCGAGGCCGCGGAAACCGGGGGAACAACGGCCTTTGGACCCATGCGGGAAAAGGCCCTGGTTTGGGACCGCTTCCTGCTGGGATTCCTGGTCCGCCGGATCGCCGGGCAACAACTGGAAGCCTATCGGAAAGAGCAGGGAATCCCGCTCCGTTTCATGCTGGCTGAGGAGGGCAGTGGAGCCCTCCCATCGGGAGTCCTGGAGCGCCTGAGGCGGTCGGGAACGGCGGGCAACCTTGAGGCCCATCCCTGCGGAACGGCCGTCCAAGCCTTTGTCAAGGATCTCGGAAGCCACCGACTGTCCCAATGGCTGCTGCCCGACTGGGTGCTGGAATTCAACAGGAAAGGCAAGGTCATCGCCCGCTGGGACATCCCCTTGAACGCCCCGGTTCGGGCGGTCCAGGAAGATTCGATCTGGGTGAGCTGGGACCTGCAGCCGCTCTGTTCCGGCCAAAGCCCGGATGTGAAGGCCTATCTGGTGATCGGAACGGATGGAAGTCTCAGGGCCGCCACCCGCCCCGGGCTCATCTCGGAGGGGCGCAAGATCGAATGCCCCGGGAGCCCCGACATCCCGCCTTCCGAGTTCCTGGTCTGCGAGTCCGTGCGAGATCTCAAAACCCGCAAGAGACGCAGATTGGCCTACCAGTTGCCCTGCGAGTGAACCCGACCCGGTCGGAAACGGTTACCAGGCCGGCCCTTGGACGGCGCGGGCAAGGCATCGGCGGCGCCTGCCAGGTTTCGTGCCCGATGTTGCATTTGACTTCAAGTGTCCCGCTCAAGGAATCGCGGTGAGCCACCAGGACCCGCCCACAGCAGATCGTTTTATGGAGATTGCTCTGCGCCTGGCCCGAAAGGCCTTCGCGATGGATGAGGTCCCGGTGGGAGCGGTGGTGGTGGTGGATGGCAAAGTGGTGGGCCGGGGCTATAACCAGAGCCTCACACGATCGGACCCCACGGCTCACGCCGAGGTCTTGGCCTTGCGCCAGGCTGCCAGGCGAGTAGGGAATTACCGTTTGACTTCAGCGACGATTTATTGCACCTTGGAGCCATGTGCCATGTGTGCCGGCAGCATGGTCTGGGCCCGGGTTCAACGCCTGGTCTACGGCGCCAAAGACCCCAAGGCCGGCGCCGTCGACTCCCATCTCCGGCTGTTTGAATCGGGGTCGGTCAACCACCGGGTGGAGGTGGTATCGGGGATCGGGGAAGCCGAATCCGTCAAGCTACTGCAGGAGTTCTTCCGGCTTCGGCGCTAGCCCGATTCCGAGCTGTTGAGACACAGGCCAATCATGCGGAGAGGTACCGAAGTGGTCATAACGGGGCCGCCTCGAAAGCGGTTAGGGGGTTAGTCACTCCCACGCGGGTTCGAATCCCGCCCTCTCCGC
>JAPVWS010000264.1 GCA_027493295.1 Candidatus Versatilivorator vitaminiformans
GATGGCGAAAGGCCTTCTCCAGCATGTGCTGGGTGGGATTGTCGGCCAGGTGGTGGCCGAAGCAGAACACCAGCTCCTGTCTGAAGTTCCACCGCTGGGCCATGGGTTCCTCCGGTTGTGTAAGCCTGTGGATCGAGACTGGGCAGGCATTCTAATGGGGAAGCCGAACGGCGTCAATTTGGGCTTGACCTCCCGGCAGGGAAGGGGATTTACTCTAGGGGTTCCGATTTTCCGAGCGTTTCGAACCGTGGGACGGGACCGGATGGTTAAAGCCCAAGGAGGTTCCCCAATGCGATCCTGCCTGTGGAAGCTTTCAGCCCTGGCGGCGCTGGTTGTGCTGGCGGGATGCCGTGCGGACGAGGGCGGCAAGACCCCGGGCGATGAGACGCCTTCCCGGGGCACCATCGGCCTGTCGGTGATGACCCTGACCAATCCCTTCTTCAAGGTGATTGCCGACACGCTCACCGATGAAGCCCGCAAGTACGGCTACGAGGTGGTGGTGACCAGCGGCGAGTTCGACGTGGCCCGCCAGCGCAACCAGGTCAAGGACTTCATCGTGCGCAAGGTCAGCGCCATCGTGCTCTGCCCCACCGATTCCAAGGCCATCGGAACCGCCATCCAGGAGGCCAACCAGGCCGGAATCCCCGTCTTCACCGCCGACCTGGCCTGCCTGGCCCCGGGCGCCGAGGTGGTCTCCCACATCGCCACCGACAACTACGCCGGGGGCAAGGAAGCCGGCAAGGCCATGATCGAGGCCTTGGGCGAAGCCGGGGGCAAGGTGGTGGTGCTCCACTATGAGCAGGCAGAGTCCTGCCTGCTGCGGGTGCAGGGTTTTAACGAGATCATCGACGAATACAATCGCGATCGCCGGGCGGGCACCATCGACATCGTGGCCGTGTTGCCGGGTGGAGGCGCCAAGGACGGCGGCTACAAGGCCGCCGAGGACGCCATCCAGGCTCATCCAGACCTGGTCGGGATTTTCGCCATCAACGACCCTTCGGCCCTGGGGGCCAGGGCGGCGCTGGAGAAGGCCGGGAAGGCCGACCAGGTCAGGATCATCGGTTTTGACGGCCAACCGGAGGGCAAGCAGGCGATCAAGGACGGGCTGATCTACGCCGACCCCGTCCAGTTTCCCGACCGCATCGGCCGCCAGACCATGCAGACCATCGCCAGGCACTTCGAGGGAGAGGAAGTGCCCGCGGAGATCCTGATCCCAACCGCCCTCTACCGCAAGGCCGATGCCGACAAGGATCCGACCCTTCAATAGCCTCGGGGCCTCCGACCTTGCGGCGTCCCGGTCGGCCCGCCCTCCGAGCCTCCCGCCGTCGGCAACCCCGGACGCCTACGCCTTTACCCGGAAGGAAATTCAGGGGTTGCTCCCCTGCCTGAGACCCCGTCGCCGGAAGTGAACTCCATGGGCCATCCCCGCTTTCATCGGCTGTTGTCCCGACTCCTCTCCGACTACGGCATGGTGCTGGTCCTGGTGCTGCTGGGGGCCTGCTTCAGTTACGTCACCTGGGACGAGCAGCACCCCACCGGCGTGGAGGCGGCCGAGCAGTTGACCGACCGCATCACCAGTGAATTTTCCCGGGGCGACGCCGTCCTGGTGGTAGCCCGGGAGCACGGCGAGGATGCGCTCTTTGCCGATTCCCTGCAGCGCAGGCTGAGCGACGCTGGAATGAAGGTGCTGGGCACCGTCAAGGGCCAGCCCTCCGACGCTCGGGAACGCCTGGAAGCGCTGTCCGGGGCGGGGGCGGGCCTGGACGCCATCGCCTGCACCGATGTCACCGGCCGGTGGGCTGTCTTCGACAGGTTGGATGAAAAGTTCCCCGGCCTGGCCGGGGCCAGGGTTCTGACGCCCCCGAGCTACCGCTGGCCCAACTTCCTCAAGCGCGACAACCTGCTGAACGTGGCCAATCAAATCGCCGTCATCGCCATTCTGGCGGTGGGGATGACCATGGTCATCATCACGGCGGGGATCGACCTTTCGGTGGGCAGCCTGATCGCCTTCTCGGCGGTGGTGTGCACCTGGCTGATCCGGGAGGCGGCCTCGGCCGAAGCCGCCGGCCCACTGGACATGGTGCTCTGCGGCCTGGGGGCCATCCTGCTGTGCGGCCTGCTGGGGGCCTTCTCCGGGGTCATGGTCACCTGGTTCGCCATTCCCCCCTTCATCGCCACCCTGGGCATGATGCTGGTGGCCAGCGGGCTGGCCTACATCCTGGCCGAGGGCCAATCGGTCTACCAGGTCCCCGACTCCTTCGTCTGGCTGGGCCGCGGGGCCGATTTTCTGAGGATTCCCAACGCTGTGCTGCTGATGCTGGCGCTATACTTGTCGGCGCACCTGTTGATGACCCAAACCGCGCTGGGGCGCTACATCTACGCCGTGGGCGGCAACCGCGAGGCCGCCCGGCTCTCGGGAGTCCCGGTCACGGCCGTGCTGATCTTCGTCTATACCCTGTGCGCCGCCCTGGCCGGGCTGGGCGGAGTGGTCATGGCCTCGCAATTGAAGAGCGGGTCCCCGACCTACGGACTGATGTACGAGCTCTACACCATCGCGGCGGTGGTGGTGGGCGGAGCCAGCCTGGCGGGCGGCGAGGGCAGGATCTTCGGAACCCTCATCGGGGCCTTTATCATCGCGGTGATTCAGAACGGCATGAACCTGACCGGGGTGGAAAGCTACACCCAGAAGGTGGTGCTGGGGGCGGTGATCCTGGGCGCCGTGCTGCTGGACATCGCCAAGAAGCGGGGCTGGGGGAGATTGCAGAGGGCCAGGCAGGCGTGAAGCGGCGTTGATGATCACTGGAAAATAGCTACAGTTAGAGGCGTTTGCAAAATTCGGCAGTGGGACGTTTGCCGGAAATGGCCACAAAAGGCACAAAAAGAGCCGAACGATGAGAATCGACCGAGACCTGCGGGCTTTGTGTGATCAGATCCGCCAGACGGCCTTCGACCTAATTGGATATCTTTTGTAACTTTTGTGCTTTTTGTGGTTAAACAGCACTTCTCATCAGGTCACACCCGATATCGAAAAAGGCAAAACATCACGTGTGCCGGCAAAATGACCTGACCCGCTACGAATTTTGCAAAAGGCTCAGTAGGGGTGAGGTGTCTTTGAAGATTAATGCAAACAAAGGAGGAGTTTCGACCATGAACATCAAGCTACTGGGAAGGGCAGCCGTCGCCGGACTTTTCCTGATTGGGATTGTGTTGTCCCTGACGGCCCCGGCCGCGGCCGGGGAGGGAGACGGCCAGAAGGAAGTGATCTTCTACTCGGACGGACGCCACTCCAGCGTCTACCTCTATGAACCCCCCATGAGCGTTCGCCAGTACGTGGAGCCCATCGACGAGCTGCTGGACCTGGGCATCGATACCATCACCTACGCCGTGGGCGACTGCAGCGTGCTCCTCTACGACACCAAGGTGGGGGAACGCTGGGGGCACAACCTGAACCTGGTCAACCACATCGTCTGGTACCGGGCCGGCCAGAACGCCCATTCCTTCATCCAGCGGGGCATGGACCCCCTGGACGTGGTCACCAAGCACGCCCAGCGCCGGGGATTCAAGTTTCTCCCCAATATCCTGCTCAACATGCTGCACACGCCAGCCAACAAGGTCACCAACAGCCGCGTGGCCGACTTCACCACCCGGCATCCGGAGTGGCAGGTGGGTCCCGAACCCGACTTTCCGGCGGCGGTGCACGATCTGCCCCACCGGCTCTCCTACGCCCGGCCGGAGATCCGGGCCGACCGCCTGGCGGTGATCACGGAGCTGGTGAGCCGATACCCCACCGACGGCATCGAAATCAATTTCAAAGACTACGCTCCCTTTATCGCCCGGCGGGAGGTCCCCGAGCACACCGAGACCATGACCGGCTGGCTCCGCGAGATCCGCCAGGCTTGCGACCTGGCGGCCAAGGAGCAGGGCCGTGAGAAGCGGCTGGTCGTTCGCATTGCCGGCACCCTGGAGGGCAACCGCACCCTGGGAATGGACCTGGAAACCTGGATCCGGGAGGAGCTGGTGGACTCGGTGATCGCCATGCCGGTGACCCACGGGTATGAAGCCGGAACCCCCGAGCTGCGGAAGGTGGTCGAGGCCACCAAGGGTACCAAGGTCAAGGTGCTGGCGGGCATCAACAACTCAGCCAATCCCCAGGACACCCGCGAGGTCTTTGCCGCGGCCGCCGCCAACGCCTACGCGGCCGGAGCCGAAGGCGTGCTCTTCCACACCTACTACCCCGACCCCGAACGCTATCCCTACGACGACTCGGCCATGGAATCCATGCGCTTCATGGGCTATCCGGACGTGCTGGCCCACAGGGACAAGCGCTTCCGTATCGGAAGCAATCCCAAGGCGGACACCCCCCCCAAGTACGGAGTCCCCTGGCAGCTCCCCCTGGAGCTGGTACCCGGAGAGAAGGGAAAGGAGATCCACCTGGACGTTGCCGACGACCTGGCGGCCAAGGCAGGCGAGGGCGAGCTGTGGCGCTGCGAGCTGCAGGTCATGGTGCAGCACATGATGCATACCGACAAGGTCAAGCTGTGGTGGAACGGGAAGGAACTCCCTGAAGCCAGGTGGCGCAAGGCGGACTGGACCTACCAGATGCGTCCGCGGCCCCAGCGCTACCGGGGATACCGGCTGCACGTGGACCTGCGCGGTGAGGACCTGCCCAAGATGGGCCGGAACACCATTCGGGTCGACGTCCTCGAGAAGGACAGCAAGCTGGTCTTCCCCATTATGATCAGCGACGTCGAGCTGGTGGTGGAATACCTGCCCGGCAAGAACGGTTTGCGCCCGGGAGAAGGCGGGCCGGGACTGAAGCAATAGCTAGAAGAACACCCGCTGGATCATCCAGTAGGCGCCCATGGCGGCAATGGCCAGGGACCCGGGAATGACCACGGCCTTGCGGTAGCGGTCCGGATCGCGCAGCCAGATCGTCAGCAGCAGGCCGGCGGCGATCACGGTCAACTGGCCCAGCTCCACCCCCAGGTTGAATCCCAGCAGACCCACCAGCAGGGCCGCTGCCGGCAGGTCCAGCTGGCTCAGGGCTCCCGCGAACCCCAGCCCGTGCACCAGGCCGAAGACGAAGACCACCAGCAGCCGCCAGGGGGTGTACCTGGGATAGAAGATGTTTTCCAGGGCGATGACCACGATGCTTCCGGCAATGATCGGTTCCACCACCGAGGCGGGGACGTGCACCACCCCGGTGGCGGCCATGCCCAGGGTGAGGGTGTGGGCCAGGGTGAAGGCGGTCACCTGCAGCAACAGGGGCTTCCAGTGCCGGCTGAGCAGGAACAGGCCCAGAACGAAGAGGATGTGGTCCATTCCCAGCGGCACCACGTGCACGAAGCCCGAGCGAATGAAGCTGGTGAAAGTGGCCCAGTTTCCGGGGGCCGTGATGCCTTCGATCAGGTTCTGGTCGGGGTCGCCGGTTTCCGCCTCAGACAGGTTGGAGATGTCGAGAACCCGGCTGGTCTCATCAGGAAACAGCACCTGGATTCCCCGCAGGATTTCCCCCTGGTAGTAGTTGAGAAACAGCAGGCTCAGTTCGGCCTCGGGCAGGGAGCGGGCCTGGTAGCCCGTTAGTTCCGAGGTGTCCTTCAGACGCCAGGACCCGGTCAGCATCACCGGGTCGTCGGCCCGGGTGAGGGGCTGGCCCCGGAAGGTGGTGAACTCGAATTCCCACTGGGGCCGGGCCGCGCCTCCGGGCTCGAAGGAGAGCTGCAGGACCTTGTCGGCGTAGGCTCGCGCCTGGGCGCGCAGCCGGTCCCGCTCCGCCTCGCTCAGCAGCAGGTACTCCTCCAGGAACAGGTAGGGCTCGGCTTCAGGATCCTGGCTGAAGCAGCGGGTGTCCAGCTCGATCTTGATGACCGCCGAGCCGTCGGCCTCGAAAAACGACCTCAGCGGCACATCGGGGATGGGATGGGCAACGGCGGCGGGAACCAGGGACAGCAGGAGCCAGGCGCCCAGCGCCATCCTTGCAACGATGGACGGGGCAGAGGTTCGGCTGGTTCGCGGGCCGCGGCTGGGCTCCGGGATCTGGCCGGCATTGGGGGCAGGGCAACTTGGATGTTGTCTCATGGCGCTCGCTATGCTTTACTATGAGTAGTTAGGTCCCAAGACAATTGGTATGCGGCCTGACCGCTGTCAGCAAATAAGGAGAATCCGATGAAACTCTTCGTTTCGATGATCCTGGCTGCCGTTCTTGCCTTTGGCGTGAGCCTGGGTCCAGCCTACGCCGGCTGTGGCAAGAAGGTGACCAACAAGGGCACCCTGAAGAGCGTGGATGCCGACAAGAAGACCATCGTGGTCGCCGCCAAGGGTGAAGAGACCAAGCTGTCTCTGACCACCGGCACCAAGGCCATCGGCGCCGACAAGGTTGCCGACATGAAGGGCAAGATGGTCAAGGTGATCAGCGAGCACGGCAAGGTGGATTCCGTCGCCTTGCTCAACTAGCTGGACGCAGCTATTAGAGCCGGTCAGTGGTTGAAACCGACACTTCTAACAACACCAGGCGCGGATGAACTCGGCATAGGTGTCCGCGCCTCGGTGTAGCTGCTCGACCGAAATCCACTCGTCGAAGGTGTGGGCCTGCTCCACGTCTCCCGGTCCGATCAGGACCCGGTTCTTGAGGTCGGTATAGACCGAAGCCTCGCTTCCGTACCCCACCGTACGAGCACTCTCCCGCCCCGTAACCTTCACTACCTCCCGGACGAAAGACGACGTGGGGTCCACGTGAAAGGCTTCGTGCCCCCGATCGACCTTCAGTTCCACTCCGCAATCTTGCGCTGCCCGGGTCACCCGTTCGATCAACCGGTCGGTGCTGGTGCTGGGCATGGGTCGGAAGCCGATGCGGCAGATGCTGATCGGCTTCTTGACGTTCATGGCCTCGGGATAGTCCTCGATGCCGATGTTCCCTCCCAGGGTCGGAGGGTCGAACTCCGCGTCCTGCCACTCGGGACTGCTCTGGGTTTCGTCGTAGAGCTCCTTCATCCTGACCAGGAAGGGGATCATGACCCAGTTGGCGTTCAGCCCCACCCTGGTGCTGGAGTGGGCCGACTCTCCCCGGGCCGTGGCCTCGAATGAGCACCCGCCCTTGTGGGCGTAGACCACGTCCAGCAGGGTGGGTTCTCCCACGATGGTCCTGGTCTGGGCTTCCACCATCTCCCTATAGAAAAGGGATTCCTCCTTGACCTGGATGGCTCCTCCGTACCCGATCTCCTCGTCGGCGGTGCAGGCGATGTAGACAGGTTGATTCAACTCGCCGGCTTCGAAACGCTCGGCCGCGGCCAACATGCTGGCCACCGAACCCTTCATGTCGCAGGCACCCCGCCCGTAGAGCTTTCCCTGCCGAACGGCGGGCGTGAAGGGTCCGTGATCCTCGGTGAACCAGTTGATGGCCGGCACCACGTCGGTGTGCCCGAAATAGGCCATTCCGCCCCGTCCCTCTCCCTTTTTCCCCACCACGCTGGCCTTGCGGACCCCGTTCTCGTCCTCGTATTCCAGGCGTTCGGTCCGACAGCCCATTTGCTTGAGACGATCCTCCAGGTAGTCGGTCAGGGCCACGTTGCTGAGGCTGCTGGTGGTGTCGAAGGAGATGATGTCCTTGGCGTATTGGAGGGCGTCCACGAATCGGTCCTTTCTGTTGACGACGTAAGAGGCATTCCCGCGGAAAGGATAGTCTACAACCGGCGGATGCCGGCCTCAAACCCTATTCCGTCTTGAATGAACAATCACCGTGTCGGCCTTCGTGGATTGAGAACCGACGTTTCCGGCCATTAGTGAGAAATGGACGATTGGCTCCGTATCAGCCGTCGCTGACCTGGATGCTGACCTCCTCCAGCACCGGAGTGCTGCCCCCGTCGGGGGTGGTGAGCAGGGCGCGGTACTGAAGCCAGCGGTGGCCGGAAGGCGGCGGGGGAAGTTCGGAGGGCTGCCGGTAGTAGCTGCCGGAGCCGGACGGCCCTTCCCAGGAGGCGGTTCCCAGAGCTCCTTGCGTCGGCCCGCTTCGCAGTTGAAACTTCACCGCTGTCCCGTGGGGCGTTCGGGCCCGCCAGTCCAGCCGGGAGGGGCGTTTGCCCGCAGGGATGCTCAACGGGGCCGAATGGTACTCCTCTTCCAACTTTCGGTGATAGATGTTGCCGACATCGTGGCGGACGCTGAAATGAGGCCCGAAGGTCTGGATCCAGAGCCGCCTGGAGAAGGAATACCCTTGAGGGGATCCCCAGAAAATGTTGGTGCCGACCCCGTGGTCGCCGTCGCGCAGGTGGTTGAAGGGGACGATATCCATCCATCCGTCCCGGTTCAGATCGGCCACCGTGAGGGCCAGGGTCGATTCTCCGGGCAGTCCCGTCCTGCGAGACTCGCTGTAGCCCTCCGGTCCGCCCCAGTAGATGAAGCAGGGCAGCTTGCGGGTGGTGTAGGCGTGATAGTTGGTCATGACGATGTCCAGGTAGCCGTCCTTGTTGAGATCGGCCACCGACTGCTCCTCCGACTCGTAGGCCTCCAGCCTCTGGCTGCGGGAGAGGTCGAATCCTTCCGCGCCTCCCCAGAGAAGGGTGGCGTGGCGCATGGGGCGCCCGTGCCTGGCCATGTCATAGACACCGCCCAGAATCAGGTCCAGCCAGCCGTCGGCGTTGAGATCAGCGATCTCCACCGTGGAGGCCGAATGGACCTTGAGCAGGCTGTGGTTGTCCCGGCTGTAGTCACCTCCGCGGCTGCCCCAGAAGATGTCCACATTCTCCCGGTCCACGTCGGGGAAAATCACATCCAGATACCCGTCCTTGTTGAGGTCTGCGATGGCGGCGCTCTGGCTGATGTTGGTGTTCAGGCTCAGCTCGGTGCGGCGCCGGCGACTGAATCCGTCCTCTCCGCCCCACAGCAGGATGCCCCGGGATGAAGCCTCCTGACCGTAGGCCGAGCCAGCGGGAATGACCAGGTCCAGGTAGCCGTCTCGATTGAGATCGGCCGTGGAGGCCCCGTTCCCTTCCTCCAGGTTCAGCTCCTCCCTCCGCTGGGCACCATAGCCTTCGGCGTGCCCCCAGTAGATCCAGCCGTTGGGAAAGGCGATGTCCGTCCAGCCGTCCCGATTCAGGTCGGCGATGGCCGGCACCGCGCCAATGGCTCCCGGCACCCTCGAGACGGATGCGGCCGAGTAGTGGTGGCGTGGATTGCCCCAGTAGATCAGGGAGTCGATGGCATCGCGGGAGCCGCTGTTGCGATTGACCAGCACGAGGTCGGGAAAGCCGTCCCGATTCAGATCGGCGCCCTGCAGGCTCACGGGGCCGAACCCCTGCAGCTGGAGGCGGTGGGCCGGGTCGAAGCCCTGGGGACCGTTCCAGTAAATGTAGGAGGGCACGTCGTGGGTGCGGGCATCGCCTTCATTGGCAAAGGCGACGTCGATCCAACCGTCCCGGTTGAAGTCGGCCGCCACGGCGTCGCTGGCGTCCAGGGTGGGCAGGTCGGTCCGCCGTCCGGTCTCGTACCCGTGCGGGCCACCCCAGTAGATGGTGGAGGGCTTCTCGCCCCGGTTGGCCAGGATCAGATCGGGAAAGCCGTCCCGGTTCAACTCGGCGACTGTGCATCGAACCGCGCCGGCGGTGGGCAGCTCGGACCAGGGTTTCGCGGGAAAGTCTTGGGTTCCGCCTTTGAAGAGCTGGGCCCGGTCGTCACGGTGAGTCACCACCAGGTCCGGGGCGCCGTCCCGGTCCAGGTCGGCCAGGCGCAGTCCGACCGGGTCTCCGCCCTGCATGCGGCGGCGCCTCTCGACGGAAAAGCCCCCGGGGCCGCCCCAGTAGAGAAAAACGCTCTTCTCCTCATGGTTGTTGTTCACGAACAACAGCTCAGGGAAGCCGTCCCGGTTGAGATCTCCGGCGGCCACGTCCAGGGCGCTGATCGAGGGCACCACCGTCCGCCTCTGGCTGCTGAAGCCCGTGGGACCGTTCCAGTAGATATAGGACTCCAGGTGTTGGGCCGTCCCGAAGCGTTTCCAGCCCTCGATGCCGTGGTTGGCGATGGCCAGGTCCACAAACCCGTCCCGATTGAAATCGGCCGCCGCCACCGCGCTGCCCAGCAGGGTGGGCAACAGCGTTCTCCGGTCGGGCTGAAATCCCTCCCGCGACCCCCAGTAGATCATGGCGTCGGTTTCGACCCCGTAGTTGTGAATGAAGTTGCAGAAGACCAGGTCCAGGTAGCTGTCCTGATTGAGGTCCACCAGCAGGGAACGCCCGCCGCCCTTGCTGGGA
>JAPVWS010000265.1 GCA_027493295.1 Candidatus Versatilivorator vitaminiformans
CACATGCCCTTTGTAGAGGGCTTCATGACCCACTCCGAGTTCGCCGACCACTGGATCCGCATCGTCGCCGAAAAGAAACCCTGAACGCCGGGGAATTGCCGGTCAGGAACGCCAAATGGTTACGCCGCTCAAAGCCGGAAACAAAGGACGGATCCCGCCGGCAGCGCGGGCGAGCCGCCTGCCTTGGAGGGAGCTATGCCGGCTATTGGCCCTCCCGGCGCTTGCCCTTGTCTTCCCCGGGGCGGTCCAGCTCCAGGCGCAATCGGCCGATTACCTGGAGGCCAAAGAGCGGTATGAGCGCAAGGAGTACCTTATGGCCATGCTGGCGGCTCAGAAAGCCGTGCAGCAGGACGGTGAGAACGCCGACTACCGGCACCTGTACGGCATGACGCTGCTGCAGCTCAACCAGTACAGCGACGCCGAACCCGAGCTGCGCAAGGCCCTGGCTCTGGACCCCTCCAAAGCCGACTTCCACTACGGCGTGGCGGCCCTCATACTCCAGCAGCGAAGCGAGACCGAGGACCCGACCGATCCCATGGGGATGGGCGCCCGAAACGAGACCAGCGAGCCGGTGGAACAAGGTATCCGGCTCCTGGAGAAAACCCTGGAACTGGACCCCGGCCACCTCAAGGCCAGGATGCACCTGGGACGCACCTACCACCAGCAGAACATGAGGAGCAAGGCTCTCCGGCAGTTCGAGGCGGTGGTGGACAGGGACCCCCGCTACGCCTGGGCTCACTACCACCTGGCCGCCATTTTCCTGGACGCCGGAATGTTCCGGGAGGCCCTGCAAGCCTTGCAGCAGGAGGTGGAAGACCACCCTGATGCCGGCCAGGCCCGCCTGGAGCTGGCGGACCTGCTGCTGCAGCTCGGGAAACCCAAGCTGGCTCTCTCCCAGTTGACTGCCGTTTCCCCGGAGAGCCAACCCGTCTCGCTCCCCGATCTCCACTTCGGCCTGGCCAAGGTCTATCGCAGGCTCGGAGAGCTGGACAAGGCCATTGCGGCCGCCCGGCAGTCCATCCGGCTCCTCCCCGACAATCCGGTGGCTCACCGCCTTCTGGGAAGACTCTACAGAGATGCCGGACAGTCCGAACAGGCCCGGCAGGCGCTGGAGAGCTACCGGGAGCTGAAGGAGCGGATCGAGCGCTTTGCTCGATGATCCTTGCCGGATGGGGTTCCCGAACCAGGACTATAGGCCGTGTTCTCCCATGAGGCGTTTGCAAGATGAGGCAGGGGAGCGTTGCCGGGAATGGCCACAAAAGGCACAAAATAGGCAGAACATGACGTTTGCCGGGAAATTGACCGGCGCCACTGCGAATTTGCAAGAGGCTCGGATGTTTCTTTTCGCGGCAAACCAATTTGGAAAGAAGAGGTGAACAGGATGATTGAACCAGGACCAAGGGGTAGTTGGAGCCGGAAAGTGAACCTGATTCCGGGAGCCGGCATCTGTCTGACCCTGGCGGGAATCCTGTCCTGCTCGGGACCGGCGCCGGACCCCCAGGCCAATTGGTCGGACGCCAAGAAGGCCCGGGTGGAAGCGGCTGCCAGGCAGCGCCGCATCATCTTCAATGACGACAGCTACGAGCTGTCCCGCGACGACGCCGGCACCCCGGAGGGATTCCTGAAGCGCCGGCTGCAGCCTCTGGCCGGAACCCAGGTCGATACCATTTCCTGGTCCATCCTGGGGGGGTGGGCCGACGCCCCGGTGTACGACAGCAAGATCCAGCCCATCTATGGCGACGCCCACGGGGGGCCGCCCGCCTATTGGTCCAAGGTCACCGCCAACGTGAAGCGGTTGATCCAGTCAGGCCGCGGCCCCCTGCAGATCGTCATCGATTTTGCCCGATCTCATGGCATGGAGATCCTGGCCTCGGTCCGCATGAACGACGTTCACGACAGCTTCATCGAAGGCGGCCTGACCACCTGGAAGAAGGAACATCCGGAGTTTCTGGTTGATCCCCTGGGCAGGCTCACCTCGCTGGATCTCTATGTCACCTCCCAGGACTTCTCCCACCCGGAGGTCAGGCAGCGCAAGTTCGAGATCATCGAGGAGGTAGCCCGCCGCTACGACGTTGACGGCTTCGAGCTGGACTTCATTCGCCACCCGGTATTCTTCAGCCCGACCATGCAGGGAAAACCGGTGAGCGCCGACCAGGTCGAGATCATGACGGCCTTCATGCGCAGCATCCGCAAGCTCACCGACAGCCAGGCCGAGCGGCGGGGCCGTCCGCTGCTGCTGGCTACTCGAGTACCGGACAGCTTTCAACTGGCACTGAACATCGGGCTGGACCTGAAAGGCTGGCTGGAAGAGGACCTGGTGGACATTCTGATTGCCGGAGGCGGCTATGCCCCCTTCAGCCTTCCCCTGGCCGAGTTCACGGCCGCGGCCCATCCCCAAGGCGTGCTGGTCTATCCCTGCATCAACCAGAGCGCCGCCAACAACGTGTCCGGGGGAAGCTTCCTGGAGGGGGTGCGCGGCATGGCCAGCAACTGGTTCCGGACCGGCGCCGACGGTGTCTACCTGTGGAATCTGGGGACGCCCTTCGAGTACAAGACCGGTCAGGACCTGGTCGAGACACGCCGGCGGTCCTACGCCTGCCTGAGCGATATCGGCGAGCCCGGCACCCTGGCGGCCAGGAACAAGCTGTTTTGCGTGGATAACCATACCGGTGGAGTGATCGACTACTACGCCCATATCTCCAGTTCTCGGCCGCTTCCCGTAAGCCGGGAGGGGGCCATAAAATACGGAGTGGTGGGAAGGGTTCCGCTGGTGGTCGGGGACGACCTGGCCTCGGCCAAGGAAAACGGAACGCTCGAGACCATGAGGCTGGTGCTGGATGTGAGGAGCGCTGCTCGGCCGGATGCCGTGGTCTGCCGGGTAAACGGCAAGGACCTGACCGGCGGACAATCGACGGTCGTCGACGCCGGCAAGGGCGAGTATCGGGTGAGCTATCCCGTGGATGCTCCCCCCCTGCGTCAGGGAATGAACGCCGTGGTGTTGGCCCTCAAGGGCTCGCGCCCCAGGCCGGGGGCTGTTCGGCCGGAGCTTCTGCCGGGGATGGCTGCCTGGGCGCAGTTTCATGGCGTGCGGCTGGAGGTCAACTACAGATCGGAGTGAAAGACCGGAGAGCACGAAATGTCTTCAATGAACACCAATCAACTGGCTGCCCGGTTTCAGGAAGACGGGTTCGTGGTGGTGAAGGGATTTCTGAACGCCAGGGAAGTTAAGAGGCTGGAGCGCGAGATCGACCGCTATATTGCCAAGGTTCTGCCCTCCGTCCCCCGGATTCACGTGGTCTATGAATCGGGTTGGAGCGGGCCGCTGAAGCAGTTCTCCAGAATGGAACTCTACGATGAATACTTTCGGCGAGCGCTCCAGAGGCCGGCCACCCTGGATCTGCTGGGCGCCTGCCTGGGAGAGCCGGTGCAACCCATTACCACAGAAGTCTTCTACAAACCCGCCCGAGTGGGTTCGCCGGCCCTCTATCACCAGGAGAACGCCTACTTCAATTACCTCCCCCCCTACGGATTGGTGATGTGGATCGCCCTGGATGAAACCACCCTAGAAAACGGCGCCGTCCATTTCGTCCGCGGCAGCCACCGGCTGGGGGAAATTCCCCACGTCCAGACGGGACTGCCCCTGTTCACCAAGGCCCTCTCCGAACCTCCCGACCCCGAACTCTATCCGGAAGTCCCGGCGCTGCTCCAACCGGGAGACGCCTCCATCCACCACTTCCTCACCGTCCACCGCAGCGGCCCCAACAACACCGATTCCCATCGCCGGGGATTTGTGCTCGACTACCGAGGGCGCAGCACCGAAGTCAACCAGGAAGCAATGCAGAGCCACGAAGCCTACCGGAAGCGCATCTACCGCAAAGCGGGAGCCCTGTAGCCCGCGTTTCCAATTGGGAAAATTGCTGCCCCCGCCTACGCGACTCGGGCTTTTACAATACGCTTTCCAATGGGCTTACGCCCAACGGCCACCTGCTGCCGCGGCTTCGCCGCTCGAAAAGGAAGCCAGCTTGATAGGCGTATTCTCGGGTACGAAACAACAATCCCGACGACGCCGCTCGGCTCGAACCCCCGGCCTGTCGCCCAGCGTACTATTTCAACAAAAAAAGCACGTTCCCCTTTGCAGTGTTGTGGGTTAAGGGAGAGCTGCGAAGCTGCGGTTGACGTGGGTAGGCCACGCAAACGCTGGCTACAGGCCATCCTTATAGAGCTGCGAAGCTGCGGCTCAGGGTAGCCCCGGGCGGTAGCCCGGGGTCGTATCGATTCTGCGCCAACCCAGCCGCGTATGCGGCGAATAGGAAGCACCCGTTCGGAAACGCATATCCTCCCCAAACAAACACCGCCCCACGCCACGATCACCCGCTGCTGACGCCTGCGCAGCTCGACACCAACACCCAAATATCCAATGGGCTTACAGCTCCCGGGGAAGCGACCCGCCACAAGTCACCAACCCTCAGAACTCGTCCGAGAGGCCGTTCTCTTCATCAATCAGATAGTGCCGGTCGGCAGGCAGGTCACGAAATTCCTGCACCACCCCGCTGGGCCACTTCACCTGCACCGTGTCGACTCGCTTGGCGGCCCCCAGGCCGAAGTGGGCCCTGGGGTCGCTGGCCGAAAAAATACCCACGGTTCGCTTGATCTCCCAGACCTGGCGGAGCTCGCCGGCGACCACCGTGACGCGGGCGCCGATGCCGTCACGGTTGCTCCGGTTCCCTTTAGCCCGGAACATGACCCAATGGTTGGGACCGGCACCCTCATGCCTGAAGAGCTGGGGAGTCCCGTTGAGGTTGCCGATTATGAAGTCCATGTCTCCGTCGTTGTCCAGGTCACCGAAGGCCATGCCCCGGCCCGCCAGCTCTTTCTGCAGATCCGGACCGGCCAACTTCCTCGCATCCCTGAAGGTCCCGTCTTTTCGATTCAGGTAGAAGGAAGAAGGCTGGTAATAGCGGTCGGACCAGCCGGCCGTCAACACCAGGGCATACACGTGACCGTTGGAGTGGAAGATGTCTTTCCAGCCGTCATGGTTCAGGTCGAAAAATCCGGCGCCCCAACCGACCAGCATCCATTCCGGTTGGCTCAAGCGGGCCTGTTGGCTTACGTCTTCAAACAGGAGCTGCCCTCGATTGTGGTAGAGCGTGCTGTAATCGTCGGCGAAGTTGGTTACGAACAGGTCCAGACGCCCGTCGTTGTCATAATCGGCCGCATCCACCCCCATGCCGGCCTGGAAACGCCCGTCGGCGTCGGTCGCCAAGCCGCTCAGGAAACCCATTTCCTTGAAGGTTCCGTCTCCCTGGTTGACAAAGAGCTGATTGGGAGTGCTGTCGTTGGCAACGTAGAGATCGGGGTCCCCGTCGCTGTCCAGATCGGCCCAAACCACTCCAAGGGAGTAATAGTGGTTTTTCACGTTCAACCCCGCCGCCTCGGTGACGTCCGAGAAGGTTCCGTCTCCGTTGTTGCGGTAGAACCGATTGGCCGCCCCCTCCAGACCAATGGGACCGCAAAAGGCCGGAGCTCCCCGATAGTTGCAGATGGGCTTGGATCCCGGCGGCGGCAGACTATCGAAGTTGTAGCGAACATAGTTGCAGACAAAGAGATCCAGATCCCCGTCCAGATCGTAGTCGCCAAAGGCCGAGGAGGAGCTCAACCCGGCATCTCCCACACCTGCCTGCACGGTGACGTCCTCGAAGGTGCCGTCTCCCCGGTTCCTGTACAGGATGTTGGCCTGCAAGTTGTTCAAGTAGATGTCCACATAGCCGTCGTTGTCGTAGTCCCCCAGCGTAACTCCCATACCCCAGGCCGGCCGGGTCAGACCCGCCTCAAGGGTCACCTCCTCGAAGGTGCCGTCTCCCCGGTTGCGATAGAGCGAGCCGTGCGGATTGTTTCCCTTGCGGAATCGTTCCAGGGTGGACCCCTGAACCATGATCAGATCCAGCCAGCCGTCGTTGTCGTAATCGAACAGGCCGGCCCCGCCTCCCTTGGCCTCGAACAGGTAGGGCTTGGTCTTCTCGGGACCGTTGATATGGAGAAAATCAATGCCGCTGGAACCGGTGACGTTGGTGAACCGGGGAACCGGATCCGCCCGGAGGAACCCCCCGGACGAGAGCACCAGAAACAGCCCAATCAAGACTGACAGGGCTCCGGAAGAGAGGACAAAGTCAAGGATTGACTCCGAGAGGGTGGAAACGCCCGACCGCAACCCGCCTACTTTGCCGGTCTGCCAGGCACAGGATGGGAACCATCTTGTCTTCAAAGTCTTATGGCCACGCTATTCGTAGCGGGGCAGGTCATTTTTCCGGCACACCTGATGTTCCATCTTTTTCAATATCGGGTGCGACTTGGTGAGAAATGCGGGTTCACCACAAAAAGCACAAAAGTCACAAAACCAATTTTTTTATATCGCACAAAACCCGCATGCGTCGGTCGTTTCTGAACGTTCTGCTCTTTTTGTGTTTTTGTGCCTTTTGTGGCCATTCCCGGTAAAGATCCCGCTGCCGAAATTTGCAAACGCCTCGGACATCAACATTTAATCATTCCCTTCGTGGCCCTTCGCATTCCTTCGCGTCCCTTCGTGGATAACTCTTTCGGGTCCGCCGTGGAAAACTCTTTTCACACTCTCAGGGCCTCAGCCGGCCCCTTCCCTCCCGGTCGCGTATCTTCTCGAACCGATCCATCTGCTCCCGAGCATCCCGGGGGCGCCCCGTCTCCAGATAGAGTCGGGCCAGCAGGTAGTGTGCGTCCGGGAAGCCTGGTTTGAGGTCGATCCCTTGCAGCAACGCTTCAATGGCCTTGGCCGGTTGCTTCAAGCGGTGGTAGGTCTTGGCCAGGAAGAAGTGTAGCTCTGCCTGGTCCACCTTTTTGCCCCGGAGCGCCTGCAAATGACCGGCAACCTCATCGGTGCGGCCCATTCTCAGCAGGGCCTTGGCCAGGTGAAAACGAGCCTCCGCATGCTCCGGATGAGACCCCAACTCCGATCTGAAATGCTCGACGGCCTCACGGTCCTTGCCCTGCCTGAAAAGCAGTCGCCCCAGGCCGAATTGAACCGCGGGATAGCGGGAATCGGCCTCTGCGACCGCTGTAAACTGCTGCAAGGCCAGACTGTCGAGATTGAGTTGAAGGCAGTAGACGTTGGCCAGCAGGAGACGGGCCCTCAAATTGCCGGGCTCGATGGCCGCAACCCGCTCCAGAGCGGTCGCCGTCTGGCGGTACTTGTTGTCCCTCAGGAGAAGAACGGCCAGTTGGAAATGGGCCCTGGCCAGACCGGGCTCCAATTCAACCGCTCGGCGCAACGAAGCCTCGGCGTCGCTGAACTGATACAGGGCGCTGTAGATCTCGCCTTGAAGCAGGTAGTAGCTCGCCTGGTCGTCTTCCGCGGTTACGGCTTGCTGTATCCAGACCAGGGCCTCCAGGTAACGCTTGTCCCGATGACTTGCCAGCGCCTTGCGATAGTCCTCCGACTGGGCAAGAAGCTGGGGGACGACCCACAGAACAACCATGGCCAGGATATGCAACCGAGGCAGGGCCCGTTTGATCATGCAGCCTCGCAAGTCAGAACCTTCGATCCGGGTCTGCGGGGGACTGGATGGCAGGCTGAAGCCGTTTACTCAGCCAAGCCCAGGGGATAGTCGTTCCGCTGGCTCAGCAGGCGATCGAAGACCTTTTGGCGGAGGTTGCCACGGCCATCGAACAGAACGGCAGACCCGTTTGCGGTCCGATGTTGCCGGCCGGTTCGGCGCCAGATCTCCAGAGCCTTGAGACGAGCCTGGGCTCGCCGCTGCGGAGAGTCCACATAGTCGTATTGAAAATCGCTGAAACCAGGCAGTTGCCGGAGCGAGCGGTAGGCGATAAACCTCACGGCATCGTAGGGATCCTCCAGCAACTGGACCAGATAAGGAGCCATCCAACCCGAACCGGAGGCGACCTTGGCCGGTTCCCACCCCAGACTCCAGGCCATGAGGGCCCGCTGGCCTGCATCCCCCTTCAAGGTCCAGAGCACCGAGGCCGCGACAGTCTCTTGTTCCCTGGACAGCTTGGGCTTGGGCACCCCGTACCATTTCTGAAGATTCTGGGCCGTCCAGGCCAGGGTCTTGTCCAGGTGGCACTGGTTGCAGGCGTTGGGCCGACCCGTTTTCAGGCTGGCAGCCACCGTGGGACTATTGATCTGATGGCTGCGAATAGCCTTCAGCAGGGCGTAGGAGGTGTGAGGCATGTGGCAGTTGTAGCATTCGCTTCCGGGAGAACCGGGCCGGTGATGGGTGTGCTCCTCCAGCCTGGACTCGAAGGCGGGGTGGCACTGCAGACAGGCCTGATTGGTGTCCATCCGCGGTTGCAACTGGTCGTTGGCCCAGGACTTCAGGGGCCTTGGATCCTCCGGCGCCTTGTGCAGGCGGTGGCAGGACAGGCACGACATCTGACCCATCTGGTAACACCCCGACTCCAGAAGCCCGCTGTACTCTCTTCCGGCCGTCCGAACCATTCCGTCCGACCAGAAGACCGACTCCAGGAACCGTGGCTGAGCCTTCAGAAAGGCTTCCATCTGGGGAGCGCCCCTACTTTGCTGGTATCGGATCAGGAAGCGACTCGCGTTCAGATCCTGTCCCGGCCTATAGGAAAAGCCGTGGTTCAACCACTGGACCAGCTCCTGCCGGTCACCAAAGGTAAAGACGCTGTGGCACTGTCCGCAGACCTGGGAGGAGCGGTCGTGGGGCAGCTTGGCGGGATTGACGATATCGAGCTCGAGTTTACCGCTGCGATAGGCTTCCAGGCTCCCCGGCCGGCTCATGACCTGTACGTGGCGCGCCCCCGGACCATGGCAGGCTTCGCAGGCGATGCCGAACTCCGCCACCTGGGTGTCCATGTTGTCCTGAGTCGCTACCCGCGGTCGCCCCAGAGTCGTGTGGCATTGCAGGCAAGCCTGGTTCCAGCGCCCCGGCTGAGTGGAAATCCGGGGTGAGGGCGGCATGAGGAAGGTGGACTTTTCGGGGATCCAGCGGCCTTCCTGGATGGCGTAGACAAAGGGAAACAGCTCCAGCTTGCGCGTGGAGCCGCTGGAAAACCAGTACATCTGGAAATGGTGCGACCCCGTGGTCAGGACGATGCGCCTCTTGATGCGCCCCATGGACGGGTGGGGCATATCCGCCCACAACCAGTCCCCTTCACGCCTCAACCGGTAGGTCTGTCCTTCCAGCTTCAGATCGGCCTTCTCGATGGGAATCGCCAGCGCTTCGGGCGTTGCCACCTGGGTCATGGTCCTGTGGTAGGAGGCGTGCCAACTGGCATGGTTCTGAGGATGGCAGCTTCGACATTCCTCCGATGAGACGTATCCGTAGTCCAGGACCTGCACCGGTCGACCCTGCTCCTGAACCGGGGCCTCCCGGCCCAGCACCGTTGTCGGCCCCAGCAGGGACAGCAGAGCCAACGTTATGCGAATCGTTCCCATGGGTCCATCAGGCTGCGGGGCGGTCCCGCACCCGGCGTCTCCATTATCTGCCGAGGCGAATTGCGGCAGGCGTTTGCAGAACTTCCACTATGGCGATTATGGCACACTGTCCCGGCCGGGCCCAAGACAAGCGCTGGGGCGCGGAGCGGCTCCCCAACGGGAGACCGTGGTCTTGAGTAGAGGGTGTGGGTTTGATGGTGTCAAGAAAAGGGAATGCGTAACGGCACGAATCTTATAATTCGCCGACTTCGCGGCGTCAGCGGATGACCGTGGCGTGGGGCGGCGTTTCTTTGGAGAAGCAATGCATTCCCGGACGGGTGCTTTCTATTCGCCGCATTCGCGGCTGGGTTGGAGCGGAACCCAAACGACCCCGGGTTGACACCCGGGGCTACCCTGGGCCGCAGCTACGCTGCTCTAAAAGGATGGCCTGTAGGAAGCGGCTCGTTGGAAACTCACGTCAACCGCAGCTACGCAGCTCTCCCCTAACCCACGATACTGCCAAGGGATAGGATTTTCTAATTGACTATACCAGGGAGCCGGGCTAGCGCCGTCCTCAGGGCTGCAGGACTCGCAGGTCCGACGCTGCCCTCAACAAGGCCCGCCGGGCTTTCGCGCCGCTGCCGTAGCCGGACTGCCGCAGCCGGGCGAGGCTTACGTGGGCGCCTTCGTTGCGCCCACCGCTTCCGAACCACCACACGCCCCGGGGCTTGAATCTTCGAATGTCCTCCAGGTCCATCCGCCAACTTTGTTCCAGGGCGATCGGCAAGGGCCACCGGCTTCCCCAGGTCATGACGCCTCGGGGCAGATAAAATACCTGGAGCCCTTCTCGCTTGGGATGGTCGATGCAGAGGTCCATCATGCCGTAGCGGTGGTTCCACTTGTCGTACTCGTAGGTGGTGGCGACCCAGTGGGGAAAGCGCCTCTGGAACTCCTTCAGATTGACGGCCTGACCCAGGGTATAGGATGACGAGCCCGTTTCGCAGATCATGGCCAGGTCCCCCCGAAAACCCCTGGCCCGCACGGCATCCTCGACGGCCGCGAGCACCTTCAGGCGTGAATCGGTGGTGTAGTCCCGCCAGTCCGGCACATCGAAAGACCGGGGATTGAACGGGTGGCCCAGTTCCGCAAATGGCGGTCGCCCGTTTCCCTTGGCCCATCGATCATAAAGCGAAATTCGGCGTGGGTTCTCGACTCCGGCCCCTTCAAGCTCCACCTGCAGACCACCGGCACCCGGGAACAGTTCCACCAATTCCTCGTAGATCTGCACGATGCGCTCGGTGATGCCAGGAGTGTCCGTGTCGAACAATCCCACCTCGACAGGCAGATCGAACCCGTTCAACCGGGTGTAGGTGCGGTAGGGATCGGCCCGAAACCTGGAGGTGTCGAAATAGGTCACCGCGCCTCCCAGCCAGACCTTGATCCCCCGCGTGCCCGCCTCCTCAATGGTCTGCCGCAGCAGGGAGTTGTCGGAGGCGATGACGAGGTTGTCGGGAGCCTGATCCTGAAAGGGGAGGCGGGAGCGGTAACCCGTGGTCAGCCACTTCACATAGATCATCAGCGAGTTCATGCCCGCCGCGGCCATGTCGTCGAGCAGCGAAAGGTAGTCTTCCAGGCGGAAAGACTCCATCCCTCCGGCCCCCGGGGTCGTATAGTCCCAAAAGCCGTGCTCCTTCAAGAAACCATCCTGATTCCCGGTGGCTTCCCGGCCCTCTCCTGTCCGGGCAAACAGCCATGCCGGGGCGGTGGTGGAAGCAGCCAGGAACTCTCTCCGTTTCATGGGAACCCTCCGATTGTGCTTACCGCAGGTGGCAGGCCGCGCAGCTTTCCTCGAAGGTGTGGCAGGTAAAGCAGGAACGCAACTGCAGGGTGGCCAGGTCGGCGTGGGCTCCGGCCTTGAAGAGTCCAAGCGGAAGGTGGCTTCTGGGAACCTGGTTGTGGCATCGCGAACAGGTATCGGCCGTGTGGCAGACAGCACACGCCTGGCGATCCAGGGCCGCCTGCTTTCCGTGGATGGCATCCCGCCAGCGCGGCGTGTGGGAAAGGGGCCGCATCACCTGGTGGCAAGCCGCGCAATCGCCTCCCCGGCGAACGGCAGGGGAAACATGGGTGTGGCAAACGAAGCACTTGGCATTGCCCGCCGAGGCTTCCTGCTGGTGATGTCTGCGGAAACCGGCGCTGTGGGACAGGGGCTTCACACTGCGGCTGTGGCTGGCAGGCAGGACCCCCTCCCGAGGCTCGAGGTGGCAGGCCTGGCAGTCCTCCATCCTGAAATGGGAGACCAACTCCTGTTGCCCGTCGTGGCAGGCCACACAGTCCAGGATTTCCGGATGGCTGAGATCGGAAAGATGTTGACTCTGAGGGATTTCGAAGTGGCAGGTGACACACGAGATAGGCTCCGCCTCTTCCGGCCGCAGATGGGGCAGATGGGCGAACTTCAAGTTCACCGCCGACCCCGAGGCCTGGCGAGATCCCGTCAGCCGCCGTTCCTTGCTGAAACCCGGGTTGTCCCGCTCGGCCGCTCCGTGGCACTGCCTGCAATCGGCGCTGCTGGACCGGGCTGTGAGGTTAGGCAGGATGTTGGGCTTGGAATGGCAGGCGGCGCATTCAATGTGACCCGGAAACCCGGCGAAAACCCCCTCACCCTCAAACTTGTGACAGAAGGTGCAGTCTGCGCGAAACCCCGTAGCCGGGTCCAGGCGCTCCTTTTTGTCGAGGTGCTGTGCATGCGAGAACCGGAACAGGAGCGCCTGCGGCTTGCTGAACTCGGGATAGGGACGCAGGTCGTCCGAGCCCCTGGGCTGCAGGGAGGCATGGCACGCCTGGCACAGGCCGACACCAGGCTGGCCCTGAAAGTCCTCCTGGTGGCAGGTGACGCATTGTGCGTGACCTGGACGGGCCAGGACCACCGATCCCGGTCGCTTCGGCACATGGCAGTCACTGCATTCCAGGCCCAGTTGACCCAGGTGGTGATCATGCATGCGGTAGTCGGCCGGAGGAGCTCCGGCCTCCTTACCGCCAACCTGTTCGGCGGCCAAAGCCACTGCAACGGCAGTCAGCAACACGCCGCCGATGAGTCGGACCCGGCGCTTTCTGCTGGCGATGAATGCGAGCGTTCCCAAGTGCATCCGGCTCACTTTGCTCGACGGGACTCTGGCCGCGCAACTTACTCCGGACAGTCAGAGCCTCCAGTCCAATCCCATGCGATAGGTTTGAAACCGTTGCAGGCTGGGCCTCAAGATGGTGAAGTCCTCATCCAGCCCGTAACGAAAGTATAGGCGGGTGCGGTGATCCAGCCTAAACCAGGCCCCGCCGATGGCTCCCAGAACCTGGGCGTTGTCTATGAAAAAGAACCGATTCTGCAAGTCGATCTCTCGATGGTAACCCCCGAAGCTGAGCCCCAGCCGATCCTCGCCGAAGGAGCGGCTGACTTCAAGGCTGATGTCCCGAATGCGAGTCTCACCGGCGTTGCGCACTTCGTCGAAGCCCTGGGCTCCAAGCGGGCTGAGGCGATCGCTGCGGCGGCGGTGAAGCTCCAGCAGCAGGGTTGTCCGTCGCAGAGGGAACAGCTTGAGATGGGCTCGATAGTCCTCGAACGAGGTGTCGAAGGGACCGGCATCGCTTTCCCGATTCAAGCGACGCACCCAGACCGCTCCCCCCACTGTGGCCGCCTCTAAAATTTGCCGGTGGGCCTCGACGGAAAACTGGCGGTGGGGCGAAATGACGCCGAAGTTCATTCGTCTCAGGCGATTGAATGAATCCCGGTCTCTGACCCAATAGGTGTAATCATAGATGAAGTCATGTTCGGACAGCTTCTGCGCAAAGGTGAATCGTGCTCCCGTTCGCCCGTCGGCAGGCAGGTAGCTGAGATGAGCGCCAAAGTCGACCGGCCTGGAACCTACCGACTTGTAGTGAGCTCCCGCCAACCAGGAGGGCTCCAATGGCTGGCGAAAAACCAACCGGTGGATCCCTCTCACATGGAACAGGCCCTGGTACTCGAAGCTGCCGCCTCCCGGAAGCCGAAAACCGAGGCTTCCGCCGCCGATGGCCCGTTGCAGTGGGTTGGAGAAGTAGGTAAAGCGCCGTCCTCCGAAAAGGCTTACCCGGTACTTCGGCCGATCCAGCGAGAACGAGAATCCGTCCACCGTCGCCATCTCGGCCCCGTAGATGTTCTGCCGACCCAGCCGCAGGGTCGAATCGGAAAGAGTCCCCTGCCTGGTCAATCCGTTCAACTCGACGACACCGCTGGTCAGCTCGAACAGCCGATTTCGGGAAAAGGTATTCAGCACCGACCGGGCGGGAGAACCGATGTCCAGGGCCGAAAGGTCCTGGCGATAGCGGAGGGAAAAGTTGGTGTTGATTCGCGGTGAGAGCCAACCACGGGTTCCCCAGTTCATTGACGAGTAAAAATGGCTGGAGTGAGGCTGAAAGGCTCCGGGAAAGGGAATGGCCGCGGGATCGGCCACCGGTCCCGGTTCACGGTCGACGACGCCGGTCAGGGTGGGCCTGCCGCTGAAGGTGGCCTGCTGGTGAACATATTCGGAACGGGTGTTATAGAAGAAATGGTCGGCAAAATCCCGAGCGGCGCTCTTGGGAGCCGGAGCTTCCGGCGAGACCAGGAGGCTGCGGGTGCCCTCACGGGCAGGACTGCCCAGCAGGTCATTCCAGGCGTCTTCGATGGTGAGCCGGGAGGACTGGGAGTAGGCAAGCAGGCACATGCCGACCACTGCTGCAGGTAATGTGAGGTAGCGCAGCGCCATGCCGGCTCGCCGGACCCTTGCGGACCAAACCCTGCTTGGCGGCAAATCCTTAATCCGCTGCCACAAGTTGGCCGATGACTCGATGGTTGTCCGGACGACTCGTCCAGGACGGTATTTGGAGGGCAGTTTCTCGCGCCGGCCGAACCCGTGCAAAAGGCTATCCTCTCCTTCCGCTGGAGGCGTCCTCGTCCACCATGAACTCTCCTTCACTCGCCGGCCGATGTGCCCAGGCGCTCTCTCAATTGCTCCATGCGTCGTTGGGCCAGGGGAATCCTCCAGGGGTAGACATCGCTATGCCAACGAGTGGCCTTGAGATACTGATCGAGCGCAAACAGCACCTCCGGATGGTTGTTCAACTTCTCCTGAATCCTTGCCAAATTCCAATGGGCATGGGCATTGTTGGCCTCGTCACCTGTCAGGCGGCGGGTCAGCTCGGTGACAGGTGAAAGTGCCAGCTCGGCCTTCAGCGCACCGACCGCTTCCTGGTAAAGGGCTTGCTTGGCCTCGGGATCGGAGGCCTCGTCCCCCAGTATTTCGTAGGCTTCGCCGATGAGCGCGTTTACCTCCAGCCGCTGCGGATCGATGTCGGTCACCTGGCGGAAGAGCTCGATGGCCTGCCTGGCGTCCTGGTGGAGCAGGAGATATCCCAGCCTGAGCCTCGGGGTGAAGAGGCAGGGTGCCGGGGTGAGCTGCTGGAACTCGAGGGTCGTTGAAGGCAGGGTCTTCACAATCTGACAGGTGCCGTTCTCCGGGTTGTTGCGCTCAATGGCGGCGCGGTAGTCCTGAATGGCTCCTTCGCGATCCTCCAGATCATCCTGGCGGTGGATCCCTCGTTGCATGAACTCCCAGGCATCCACCGGCTGATCGATGCCCAACAGCTCGTAGTCGACCTTTCCCTCGAAGTAGAACGGATTCCGATCCAGGTAGTTGGGATTGCGCTTCTGACCGCCGGCTTGACCGTTCTGCGACCAGGCTTCTCCGTAGCCGATCCAAAGGGAGAGGGCCGCGATCAGCAATCCCAGGATGGCCAGCAGTTGTATTTCCCTTCTGATCATGGCGCCTCCAGGGCGATGGTGAGATCGGCTGATGCGATGCCGCGCACGTTTACCAGGAGATCGTCGATGAGCTCCTCGTCGATCAGGTGGTAGTCCCGTCCCCCGGGACCCTCCGCGCTGGTGGTCCTGGCCATGAAGCGCAGAAACAGAGGCGGAAAGTGAAGGAAGTTGACCTGGGCGCTGACGTGCAGGGGCGACTCCAGGTCTGCAACACCAATCAGTTGCAGTTCGTCCCGTGTCGGAAGCACCACCTCATAGGCATAGGTCCTGGGCTGCAACGGGGGCAGCGAGCGATAGTTGTCGACCGAGTTCGCCAGGACCGCGCTGAAGGTCTCCTCCATGTGAGGTCGGGTCAGACGAATAGGATCGCCCTGCTCGTTGAAACGTCCCAGGCTTTCCCCCGGCAGGAAGACCCGGGTCAACTCGTTGCGCCACAACACCAGACCGCTGGGTCTGCCGAAAAAGATTCGGGCGTCGGGCCCGTTGTCGGGACCCGACTGAAACACCTGATTCCGATGCCCGTTGGTGAATTGCCCCACACGGTAGACGGCCGCGGGATGCCCGGGGTCGACCACGGCATGAAGGTGCTCGGGATCTTCATCGTCCAGGTTCCCATCGGGAGCCATCTCGCCCACCTCCGGGTGGGGCTTGTCCACCACATAGCCGGACTGGTAGAGGAGGAATCCCCGGTTGTCCCGGATGGAGAGCTGAATGTAGGCGGTTCGTTCCTGGGAGAATCCGGCCGGAAACCGGTGGCCGGTCAGGGCGACGGCCGTCACCCTGACCATCAGCGGACGCCCGAGCTGGGCGGTGCGGTCCGACTTGTCCAGATCGATTCGAACCGAAGCCTTCAAGAGGTCCTCGCGCCGCTGTGCCAGCGACAGCGGAATCCCGTACTCATCCGTTCCCGGCTCGTTGACATCCGGATAGTCCTGTCCCAGACGGGCTCGCAACTCATCCGTCCTCAGAATGGGCACATCCACCCCGGTCATGTAGTGGGTCACCACCTGTCGCTGTTGCAGCGGATAGTTCTGGTCCGTCGAAACGCCCGGTACGGCCGCGAAGTTCAAGGGGAATTGGCCCGGGGTGGGACTGGTGACTTTCAGCTCCCCTACCTGGTAAGTGCTTTCCTCACCATAGGGGAACAGCGACATGTGGCAGTCCTGACAACGAATGACCCTGCCGAACGGGTTTTGGGTGCTGTTGTAGGGGCCTGTCATCCACTCGGTATTCAGGTTTTCGAGGCGGAACAGACTGACGCTTTGACTTCCGGGGTTCAGGCTGATTTCCCGGTGGGTCAAGGATCCCGATCCGTCTCCGGGAACTCGCACGTCATGACAACTGCCGCAGAAGTCGCTGCTGCGCAGATAGCCGATTTGATCCGGGTCTCGACTGGCCACGTGAAAATTGTTCTTGACCGGCGCCGGAAACAGAAAGGGACCGATCTTGCTGATGGTTGGGATCAGTTCGAAGCTGGAATTGGCGAGACCGTCGCGGTTGGGGCTGCGGTCCAGGTCAGGGGCGGTGATGTCATGACAGACGTCGCAGTTGATTCCCTGGGCGCCCAGGGAAGGCCTGGCCCCCGGGGGCGGCGGTCCACCGATTTCCTCCGGCAGGATCTG
This sequence comes from Candidatus Versatilivorator vitaminiformans, assembly GCA_027493295.1. Taxonomy (GTDB): domain Bacteria; phylum Acidobacteriota; class Terriglobia; order Versatilivoradales; family Versatilivoraceae; genus Versatilivorator; species Versatilivorator vitaminiformans. The sequence goes on from JAPVWS010000265.1 coordinate 16,883, forward strand.
CCGATTGGAACTGTCTACGAAATGGAAGTCGCGCAGGGGACGAATCAGATCGGGGCGAAATTTCCCCCCCACCTCCTCCAGCTCCGGAATCTCTCTCTGGTCGGGATCCTCTCCCATCAACACGATATGCGGGGCGTGGCATCCGATGCAGAAGGCGGCCTGCACCTGGTTGATATGAGTAAAGGTGTCGGCGCTGTTCATGTTGGTGTTCAGGGGCTTTCCCTGACCGGCCACGCCGGTGACGTCGATGGCGGTTACCTTGTTGCTGTCTCCATAGACCGGCCTCAGCCGACCGCCACTCAGAAAGTTTCCGGACAACTCCAAGGCGTTGAACACCGAGCTGACGCTTCGGTAGCCGGACTTGACCGAGCTGCGCAACTCGTCGTATTGG
>JAPVWS010000266.1 GCA_027493295.1 Candidatus Versatilivorator vitaminiformans
TGCAGGACGAAGGGCCAAAGTTGCGGAACAAAGTTGTTGGTCACCTGATTGTCAGGCACGTACAGGAGAATATGCATCGTGGTCCCTTCTTGATCGGTTTCGTATCGCTTCTGCTTCAATGACTCCCAGTAAGTCGCTTATTACCTATCCTCAACGGCAGTGGTTGTAAAGCCGCCAGCCGATAACCGACGCAGAGTCACGGAAGGTGCTGTCTGCGGGCCGGTGGCGCGCAGACTACCTCCCCCGTGGTGTGACCTCTCGATTAGTGCGGGTCATATTACCCCATCCGGTCGCAGATGCGAAACAACTCCTCAACAGTCGTGCGACTTTCCCGGGGAAACCCGGTGTCGAGCTGTGTTTGTCACCGCGTTGCCGGGGATTCCCCTCCCGGCGGCCCGGCTTGGGTGACTGCAATCGGGAGGGGAGCGATATGGTAGGATCAGAAGTCCCGGAGAGGGGATCGGCATCGCAAGGACTCCCATGAAAATCGAAGAAATCGAAGTCATCAATCTGCGCTATGAGATCCCGGAAGAGAAGCGATGTTCCTATGCCGGAGGACAGTTGACGGGCCGCCTGACTTCTCTGGTTCGGGTTACGACCAGTGACGGAAAGGTGGGCTGGGGCTCGGCCTACAGCCATCCCGAGCTGGTCAGGATCGTCATCGAGGACCACCTCAAGCCCCTGCTGCTGGGGGACGATCCCAGGGAGGTGGAAGCACTTTGGTCCAAAATGTACCAGGCCACCCGCTGGTACGGGAGAAAAGGAGCGGCCCTGTCGGCCCTGGGGGCACTGGATATCGCCTTTTGGGACCTGAGAGGAAAGGCCCTGGGCAAGACCGTGCAAGAGCTTCTGGGGGGATCCAGGGAGAGGGTTCCAGCCTATGCCAGCGCGCTGCTGTGGACGGACAGCCTGGAGTCGCTGGGCCGGGAGGCGGCAGGCTACGTGGACCAGGGCTACCGCCGGGTGAAGATGCGGCTGGGTAAGGACGAAGACTACGACGTGGCCTCCGTCCGTACCGTGCGCCAGGCAGTGGGGCCCGCTGTGGACGTGATTGTGGACGCCTCCATGCGCTACAGCCTGGAGGTGGCGCGGCGGATGGCGACGGTCCTGGAGGAGAACCGGGTCTTCTGGTATGAAGAGCCCTTCGAGCCCGAGGATATCGACAACTATGCTGCCTTGCGGCGGCATTGCAAGGTCCCGGTGGCTGCGGGGGAAAACGAGTTTGGACTGCAGGGATTCCGGGAAATGCTCAGGGCCGGGGCCCTGGATGTGGTCCAGCCCGATGCCTGTCGAGCGGGCGGCATCAGCGAGTGCCATCGGGTCGGGCAGTTGGCGGAGAAGCACGGGGCCCGGGTCGCCACTCACACGTGGAGCGACGCCCTGGCCTTGACGGCCAACATGCACGTCATCGCCGCTCTCCCCAACGGCATCACGGTGGAAGTGGACCGAACCGGCAATCCCTTTATCGACGACCTGCTGGTCGAGCCACACCGGATTGAAGACGGCTGCTTCCGGCTTCCCAGGACTCCCGGCCTGGGGGTTGAACTGAACGAAACGGTCATTCGCCGCTGGACACTGCCTGCCTGCCAACGGCTGCCCGTCGGGGCCTATTCCGACATGTCCTTCGGAAAGGAATACTGGGTCTTCAGGGAACCCTATTGAGTCCTGGTGGCGGTACCTCCACGACCCCTCGGCGGAGGACGCCGGCCGGGATGGAGGATTTGTGGCGCGCTCATTGAGACTGCGCCCGCACTTCTCACCAGGCCGCTGAGCTTTCGGAAGAAGAGTGTTCGTCTTCAACATCTTGCAGTGCCTAGTAGGGAGTCTTCAGCGTACAGTCTGTGCTGGGCGCGCCCTGACTTGGCCTTTTCCCCTCAGCGCGCACATGCTCGCTCGACCGTAGTGACCGCTACGCTCTTCGCTCGCGAGCACGCGCTGAGGGGAAAATGCCTGCGCCATGATCACGCCCCCTGGTGAGAAATGCGGACTCGCATCGCCATCGGCGGAATTTTTCAGGAGACCAGTCAGTTCCTGACCACTCGGACCGAACTGGATCTCTGGAACAATACCTATATCCACCACGGTGAGGATCTGCTTCAACTGGCCGGAACCGACTGCGAGAATGCCGGCATGCTTGCAGTCTGCGAGGCAGAGGGGGCTGGGGCGGTCCCGCTGGTGGCGGCCCGCTGCGTGTCCGGCGGGCCCAGCACCGACGAGTGCTACCAGGCGCTCAAGCAGTCCCTCCTCTACCCCCTGCGGAAAGCCGGTCGAGTGGACGGCGTGCTGCTGGCGCTGCACGGGTCGATGACGACGGTTTCCGAGGACGACCCGGAAGGCGACCTGCTCCAGGCCGTCCGCAAGATTGTCGGGCACAAGGTCCCCGTCGTCGCGACCCTGGACATGCATGCCCATGTCACCCGGCGCATGCTCCGCCATGCCTCCGGTCTGGTGGCCTTCACCCGCTACCCCCACGACGACGCCTTCACCACCGGGGAGCGGGCCGCCCAATTGCTGTTCCGCCTGCTTGGAAGCCGGGCAAGACCCGTCGCCGCCATGGCCAAGGTCCCCGTGCTGACCAGCGGTATCCACGGCATGACCTTCGGCGATGCTCCCATGGCGCACTTGACCCGGCGCGCCCGGGAGATGGAACAGGATCCGGGAATCCTGTCCGTCTCGGTGTTCGGGGTGCACCCCTACAACGATCTGCCGGGGCTGGGTTCGGGCGGGTTGGTCATCAGCGACAACGACCACAAGCTCGCCCGGCGCCTGGCCCTCACC
>JAPVWS010000267.1 GCA_027493295.1 Candidatus Versatilivorator vitaminiformans
TCTCCCACCCCACCGTCGGGAGGACTCCACCCGCGTCCTGGTCCGTCCGATAGCAGTTGACAACCGAGAAAGCCTGCCTCTATGATGCAAACCTCTCTGGAATCATCCGGAATCAACGCCCATTCACAGAAAGCGCCGTCGGTCGGCCAGGACCAGGTGTCGGCCCGTGAGACAGTTGTCGGTCTACGGCCCGCTTTCCAAAAGCGATGGTCTTCTCCCTCAGGAGGTAACGCATGCCAAAACCCAAAGAGCCCGAAGCCAAGGGCGCGCTCGAGGTCTCGCGCAGAGGTTTCCTCACCGGCGCCGGTGCCGTGATTTCCTCCAGCCTGGTGGCCGGGACCGAGGCGTTGCGGGCTGCTCCGGAATCCTCGGGGGCAGCGGTGGCCGGTCCGGGCAAGGTCGACCTCGCGCTCACGGTGAACGGAACCGAGAAAAGGCTGGCGCTGGAACCTCGCGTCACCCTGCTGGATGCGCTTCGCTTCGAGCTGGATCTTACCGGCGCCAAGAAAGTCTGTGACCGCGGCACCTGCGGGGCCTGCACGGTCACCATCGATGGAAAACCCGCCTATGCCTGCTCCGTTCTGGCCATCCAGGTCCAGGGGAAGGACATCCGGACGGTGGAGGGGCTGGCCCAGGGCGACCGGCTGCACCCGATACAACAGGCCTTCGTCGACAACGACGCCCAACAGTGCGGCTATTGCACGCCCGGGTTCGTCATGGCCTGCAAGGCGTTTCTCGACAAGAACCCCAACCCCACCCTGGACCAGGTCCGCACCGGTCTGGGAGGCAACCTCTGCCGCTGCGGAACCTACGTGGGCGTGGCCCAGGCCGTACTGCAGTCGTCAGAGAGTCAAACCGGCAGCCTGGTTGGCGAAGGGAGGAATCATGCCTGAGTATCGATGGCCCGACAGGAACGAACGCCAGGTCCTGGGGAAACGAGTCAGTCGGCTCGACGGCCCCGACAAAGTCACTGGAAAGGCCCAGTACACCTCCGACGTCAACCTGGCGGGGACGCTGCACGCCAAGTTCCTGCGCTGTCCCCATGCCCACGCCAGGGTCACCAGCATTGACACCAGTGCCGCCGAGAGCCTTCCCGGCGTCAAGGCCGTGCGGGTGATTCAGGGTCCGGGGAAAGAGGTCCAATGGTCCCTGGACGACATCGCGGTGGTGGCTGCCGTGGATGAGGCCACGGCCGAGGACGCGGTTCGAGCGATCATGGTGGAGTACGAAGTGCTGCCTCACCTGGTCAACGAAGACGACCTGGGCAAGGCCGGAGACCGCACCAAGCCGGCTTCGGAACAGGTCAAGGGCGACCCCGATCAAGCCTTTCAGGATGCCGATGCGGTGGTCGAGGGCGAGTATGGGATCCCGGTCATCACCCACTGCTGCCTGGAGCCGCACGGCCAGGTCATCGACTGGAGTGGGGAGACGCTGACGGCCTATCAGTCGACCCAGAACATATCCGGGATGGCCAACCAGTTCGCCCAACCCCTGGAGATCCCGGCCGCCAACGTCTCCATTGTTCAGGACCACGTGGGCGGCGGCTACGGAAGCAAGTTCGGGGCCGATAGCTGGGGCCTGGAAACCGCCAGGCTGTCTCGGGATACCGGCCGGCCGGTCCGCAACTTTCTGGAGCGGGACGCCGAGCTGTTCGTGGCCGGGGTCCGACCTTCCGGTTTCGCCAGGATCAAGGTGGGAGCCAAGAAAGACGGTTCGCTGACCGCCTGGGAAGCGGAGTCCTGGGGCACCAGCGGCTTGAGCGGAGGGGGGATCTCCATGCAGGTCCTTCCCTACGTGATCAATCCGCCCAACGTCCGCAAGAAGCACACCGGCATCGCAACCAACACCGGCCCGGCGCGGGCCTGGAGGGCGCCCAACCATCCTCAGACCTGCTGGCTGACCTTCGCTGCCCTGGATGACCTGGCAGCCAAGCTGGAGATGGACCCCCTCGACTTCTACCTCAAGAACCTCAACCTCACCGAGCGCCCCGATCTTTATCGCAAGCAGCTGATCCGAGCCGAGGAACTGATGGGGTGGCGCAAGAAGTGGCGCCCCAGAGGACAGGAAACGGCAGGCCCGGTCAAGCAGGGGCTGGGATTGGCCTTTCACACCTGGGGAGGACGGGGCCACAACAGCACGGCCCGATTGGTAGTCGATCCGGACGGTTCGGTTTCCGTCAGCATGGGCACCCAGGATATCGGAACCGGCACCACTACCGTCATCGCCATGGTGGCCGCCGAGACGTTTGGATTGCCGGTCAATTCCATCAAGGTCAACACCGGCCGCTCCCCCGACTACCCCCGTTCCGGGCCCTCCGGCGGCAGCACCACCGTCGGCGGGGTTTGCGCGGCCACCCGGCGGGCCTGCCAACTGGCCCTGGAAGAACTCTTCGAAAAGGTCGCTCCCAGACTGGGCGCGGAGCCGTCTGAGCTCGAAGCCGCCAGCGGCCGCATCCGGGTCAAGGGAAAGCCCTTCAGAAGCCTTACCTGGAAACAGGCTGCCTCCCGGCTGGGGGTGACTCCGCTGGAAGTGACCGGCAGAAACATCAGCGCCAGCCGTAGAGCCTCGGACGGCAAGCTGATCGATTCCGGGGTGGCCGGAGTGCAAATGGCCGAAGTCTCGGTGGACACGGAGACCGGCGTGGTCAAGATGAAGAAGTTCGTGGCCATTCAGGACTGCGGTCTGATCGTCAATGAGAAGCTGGCCGACAGCCAGGTGTACGGGTCGCTGATCATGGGGATCTC
>JAPVWS010000268.1 GCA_027493295.1 Candidatus Versatilivorator vitaminiformans
TCCAGGCCTTCCATCCCACCGCTCCGGTCGGTATCCCGCCGGAAGCGGTCGAAGCTTTGAAGCAACGCCCGGCGGTCCGACAGCCGTTCCAGGCTGATCCCTTGAAGGGTCATGTCGCTGAGGGTATCGCCCTCGGGGCGGAATGGCGTGTGTGCCACTCCCAGGAAGCTGGGGTGTCCGAAATTGTAGGGCTTGTGCCTCATCTTGGGGGTGAGATTCACGTAGGGAGGCACGGCCGGATGGGTGGAACCCTCCAGCTTGGAGATGACCGAACCGATCTCGGGCCACCCGCCGGGGGGCGGGTCGTCCTTCAGGCGTCCGGTCATGCACTGATGGGAGGAGTGGCGGTTCTTGGCCCCCACGATGGTTCGCAGGAGCGCCAGCTTGTCGGTCATCTTGGCCAGGCGGGGAAGATGCTCGCAGATCTGAATGCCGGAAACGTTGGTGGGGATGGGCTTGAACTCCCCGCGAATCTCCGAGGGCGCCTCCATTTTGAGCTCGAACATGTCCTGGTGCGGCGGGCCGCCGGGGAGATAGATCATGATGATGGCTTTGCTGGATTTGCCGACACCGGCGTGGCGCTCGGCCCGTAACAGTTGCGGCATGGAAAGCCCTCCCATACCCAGCGCCCCGATCTTGATGAAGTTGCGTCGGTGGATACCGTCGCAAAACCGCTGCTTTTGTCCATGGATGGTGAGCATTGTCGGTTGCCCCCGTTCCCCGAGTTGCGATGCAGCCAGGGTGAGTGGTTCTCCAAGCGTGGCCTGGAGATGAATTGCCGATGATTTAAGGAAATTTACCACTTGTACCCCGAATTTGTAAAGGATTTGCCAATATTGGCAGGTTCTTTGTCGGTCAGTCTCCGAGGAGCGCGAACCTGCCAATCCACTCGCCGGGATGTTGTACAATGCGGCCCGAAGGAATGATGAATGATGAGTGATGAATGATGAATCATTTTAGTTTCCGGTGTTTCGGCGTTTTCACAGTTGTGACCAGTATGGCCGTCAGTTCGTCTGCCTCTGAGGCGGCGACCGAACCTTCGGCGCCTCGGGGGCCCTTTGGCGCCAACGTCACCTGTCTGGCTGTCGATCCGGAAGATTCCCGGAGGCTCTACCTGGGGACCGCTCGAGGAAGCCTGTTCACCAGCAGCGACGGGGGCCGAAGCTGGGAACGCGGCGCCAGTGGGTTGACCGGGAGTGCGGTCGAGGCTCTGGTGATGGCTCCTTCGAATCCTCGAATTCTCTACATCGGAACCGCGTCCGGAGCGGTTTTCAGGAGTTCGGACCGGGGCGCCTCCTGGACCGCCCGATTTCACGGGTTGCCCGGTCGGGCTGTCAAGGATCTGCTGGTCCATCCCCGCAAGGGCTCCATCGCCTACGCGGGCACTTTCGGCGGGGGTGTGTTCAAGACGAGCAACGGCGGGAGAACCTGGAAGGCGAGCAACCGCGGACTGGCCGGAAGTCGGGTGGAAGTCCTGGCCATGGATCCGCGGGAGCCCCGGACGCTTTACGCCGGCACCCACCGCAAGGGCCTCTTCAAGAGCCTGGACGGAGGAAAAACCTGGAAGAGCAGTGGATTGAACGATCGTTGGATTACGGCGGCGGTGGTGGATCGTGAGGATCCGGCGGTCCTCTATGTCAGCACCGACGACAACCTGGGCGGCATGGTCTACCGGAGTCCGGATGGCGGGGAAAACTGGAAGCTGGTCAAGAAAGGCGCTGTTGTCCTCGACCTGGCCCTGATCGGATCGGGTCCGCCTGTCCCATTTGCCGGCACCCTGAACGAGGGATTGCTGAAGACGGCTGACGGGGGCGAGAAGTGGAAGAAGATCCACGGGGGGCTGCCCGATCTCTTTCCGGTGACGGCCCTGGCCGCCCTTGCTGACGACGGCTCCATCCTGCTGGCGGGTACGGCGGGCGGGGGTGTTTTCCTGAGCACTGACGGAGGCAACGATTGGAAGGCCTCGAATCAAGGGCTGACCGATGTCCTGGTGCAGGCCCTGGCGTTCGATCCCGCCAATCCCGACCAGGTTTACGCGGGCACGCTGGATTCCGGCATTTTCAAGAGTTCCGACGGTGGCCTCAAATGGGAACCCGGTAACCAGGGTCTCACAGAGTCCCGGGTGGAGACCCTCCTGATCCATCCCTCCGACGCCGGCCAAGTCTACGCCGGCACTTTTGGCGGCGGGGTCTTCAAGAGCATCAACGGGGGTGCCAGTTGGACCGCGGCCAACCGAGGATTGCCGCCGCTGAGCCTGGTTCGGTCGCTGCTGGCGGATCCTGCCAGGTCTTCCGTGCTTTATGCTGCGGTCGATGGGGAGGGCGTTTTCAAGAGCGAGGATGCCGCCTCTTCCTGGAATTCGGTCAACCGAGGACTTACGCAAAAGAGTGTACGGGCTCTGGCCATGGACCCGGTTGCGGCCGGCGCCCTCTACGCGGCCACCGACGGCTCGGGAGTGTTCAAATCGGTTGACGGTGGAGAGACCTGGAAGGGTGATGCCCAGGGGTTGCCCGGCCTTATGATTGATGCTCTGGCAGTCGGCCCGCCCCCTTCCCGCATCCTGTACGCAGGCTCTTACGGGGATGGGGTGTTCATGAGCAGCGACGAAGGGGAGACCTGGTCGCCAGCCAACCGGGGATTGCCGCCATTTCCGGTGGTGCGGGCCTTGCTCGTCGATCCCTCGAAGCCGTCCATTCTCTACGCGGCCCTGCGCCGCGGCCTCTTCAGGAGTCTGGACGGTGGCTCCAACTGGAAGGTGCTGGAATCGGTCCGGCAAGGTCGGGGAGCGACCGGCTTCACTGCAGGCCGGCTCCACACCCTGGTCCTGGCCGGATCCGGGCCGGTCCGTCTCTTTGCCGGGACCTCGATGGGAGTGCTGCAAATGACACCAGGGATACAACCGCAAGGTGGTCCCGACTAACCTGATCAAGGGAGGCTCTCGTGAAGCCATTTTTGGATTCCACGGGCATTGTTGGCGATGCATCCGAACTGAGACGGCGAATGGATCGGGATGGCTATCTGTACGTCAGGGGGCTGTTGCCGCGCGGGCTGCTGGAGGAACTGCGCCTGAAGTGGCTCGGGGTCCTGGAGGAAGTCGGTTGGCTGGAGGACGGGGCCGGGGAGGGAGGCATTGCCAACCTGGAGGCCTTCTGCGT
>JAPVWS010000269.1 GCA_027493295.1 Candidatus Versatilivorator vitaminiformans
GAGCTGCGAAGCTGCGGTTGGCGTGGGTTACCCGGCGAGACGTCTCCTACAAGCCATCCTTATAGAGCTGCAACGCAGCGTCCTCGTGTAGCCCCGGGCGGCAGCCCGGGGTCGTTGGAATTCCGCGCAAACCTAGCCGCGAATGCGGCGCATTAAGAGCTGCGTTTGGGAACCCACAGCCACCCAAGGGCTCCGCCCGCAGTCGAGCCGGTGGGGGCTAACGCGGCGTCCCGAGGCCCGTTCCCCCGGCGGCATTTGAATCCTCTTTTCCGGTCATTTTCGAGTGGGCATTGATTGACACGCGCCGGCCGGATGGGATAGGGTTAGGGTGCATTTATATATCTACGGGAGGAGTGTGCTCGATGAAATGGCGCGCGGTTGCGGTTTCACTGGGGTCGATTCTGGCCATTTTGGCCGGCAGCCATATCCTGGGAGAGTCCCCGGTCGACTTTGAGAGGGACGTCCAGCCCGTTCTGCAGGAAAAATGTCTCGCCTGCCACACCGCCGCCGCGGCCCAGAGCGGCCTGGTCATGGAATCCGTGGAGGCCATGCTCAAGGGGGGCGAGAAGTCCGGTCCGTCGATCCTGGCCGGAGACAGCGACGGCAGCCCCCTGGTCCAGCATCTCCGGGGAGAGCTGGAGCCCCGGATGCCGGTGGGAGGCGACCCGCTCCCGGAAGCCCAGATCGCCCTGATCGCCAAGTGGATCGACCAGATGGCGCCTCCGGCAAATCAGGACGGGGCCGGCCAAATCGCTTCCTCCCAGGATTTCGAAACCCACGTCAAGCCGCTGCTGGAGCAGAACTGCGAAGCCTGCCACGGCACCCAGACCCACCAAAGCGGGTTGGTGGTGGAGACGGTCACAGCTCTATTGAAGGGCGGCGCCATCCAGGGACCGGCCATCGTTGTCGGCAACAGTGAGGAAAGCCCGCTGATCCAGCGCCTGCGCGGCACTCGCTCCCCTCGGATGCCGATGAACGGGCAACCCCTTTCCGAGGAGCAGATCGGTCACATCGCCCGTTGGATCGATCAGCTGGATCCTGCCCTGGTGGCCGAGGCTGCAGAGGATTCCACCAAGACGAAGTGGCCCTGGACTCCCGTCACCCAACCCGAGGTCCCCGCGGTCAGAAACAAGGAATGGGTGAGAAACCCGATCGATGCCTTCATGCTGGCCAAGCTGGAAAAACAGCAACTGGAACCGGCCGAAGCGGTTTCTCCGCGCGGGTTGCTGCGGCGTCTCTACTTCGGTCTGATCGGTCTTCCCCCGACGCCCGAAGTCATGGAGCGATTCCTGGCCGATCCTTCTCCAGAGGCCTACAGGCAGGAGGTGGAAAATCTGCTGGCCGATTCCCGCTACGGGGAACACTGGGGCCGGCACTGGCTGGACCTGGCGCGCTATTCCGACACCCGCGGCGGAGCCATCGACGACCCCCAACCCCATCTGTGGCGATATCGCGACTACGTCATCCGGGCCTTCAACCAGGACCGTCCCTACGACCGCTTCATCAAGGAGCAACTGGCGGGAGACGCCTTCCGGGCCTTCGGGGACGAGGGCAAGCTGGGGCTGGGCTTTCTCGGTTTATGGGTCAAGGTCGAAGCCTCGGGGGAGCAGGGGCGGCGAAATTACATGACAGACGTGGTCAACACCACCAGCTCGGTATTCATGGGACTGACCCTGGGATGCGCCCAGTGCCATGACCACAAGTACGACCCGCTTCCTCAAGCCGATTACTTCCGGATCGAAGCCTTCTTCTCGCCGATAAGTTTCGATAAACAGGATATGGCATTCCACCAGTACGAAATGCCGCTGCAGGACCCGGAGCGCTGGGAAGCCCGCAAGGAGGCCTGGAAGAATCACCTCGAAAAGATCAAGAAGAACGCCAAGGCCTTCAAAAAGGAGATTTCCGACCGGCAAATCGAGCACCAGTTGCTGGTCAATCCCCAGGACCTCAAGGACTGGGCCCACGCCGACCAGAAGAAGATCCCCTTCCCCAAGGACACCCTGCGCACCGCTGAAGAGAAGGAACGGTCACGCAGGATCGAACTCATGACCGGCCGCTTCGCCAACCCCAACGTCGACGGCTACTACGACCCCAAGGCCTACATAGTGAGGGACTCGCCCCTGCAGCACAACGTCGCCACTTACGTCCTGACCGGGGGCAACTGGAGACTGCGGGCCGAGCAGGTGCAGCCCGGATTCCTGAGCGCCATTACGGGCAACTCCGACCCGGTCGACATGGACGGCCTGGTGGGCAGCCGCCGGCAACTGCTGGCCAAGTGGATCGCCAACCGGGAAAATCCCCTGACGGCCCGGGTGATGGTCAACCGCATCTGGCAATACCACTTCGGCAAGGGCCTGGTGGCCACCCCCAGCGATTTCGGCTCCAACGGCAGCGGAACCGTCCACCAGGACCTGGTCGACTGGCTGGCCTGGGAGTTCATGGAGAGCGGATGGAGCATCAAGGAGATCCACCGGCTGATCCTGGACTCGAACGTCTATGCGCTATCGATGGTTCATGACCGGTCCGAGGAATACGAAAAAGTGGACCCCAATAACCGCTATCTGTGGGTCCGAGACCCATTCCGCATCCCCGCGGAATCGCTGCGCGACACCATCCTGGCGGTCAGCGGCAAGCTGGAGCCGGCCATGGGCGGACCGCCCTTCTTCCCGGAGGAAAACCTGGAGCAGATGGCCCGGGCCGGAACCTGGTGGATATCCTCCGGCCAGCAGGAGGTCAACCGGCGCACCGTCTACATGATCCAGAGCCGCTCCTACCCGATCCCGTTGATCAAGGTCTTCGACGGACCCAACCTGGACGAGAGCTGCGTGGTCCGGGGAAACACCACCGTGACGCCCCAGGTCTTTTCGCTGTTCAACGGCAAATTCCCCCACCGGCAGAGCCAGGCCATGGCCGAGCGCATCGTGGCCGAGGCGGGATCTGACCCGCTCAAGCAGGTGGTCCGGGCCTTTCAACTGGCTTTCCAGCGGGATCCCTCACCGGCGGAAAAGACCCGGAGCCTGGCCTTCCTGACGGGATCCGGCGCGGCGCCCGAACAGGGGGAGCGCCTCTCATTGAAACAGGTCTCCCTGGTACGGAATGGAGGGCCGGGGCACACCGACAATGAACGGGGAGAGACAGGCTCGCTGGCGGATCTCTGTCTCATCCTCATCAACATGAACGAATTCGTTTACCTGGAATAGGCGGCGCCGGCGGCCGCTGGAACACCTCTTCGTCCAACTTCGGAAGGAAGATCACTAAGGAGTAACGGTCATCATGTCCAAGGGAGAGTTTGAATTCTGCAACCAAGTCGAGTCATTCGATCCGAGGCTCGGCGAGATCGGCCGGAGAGACTTCGTCTACCGGTTCGGCAAGGGACTGGGGAGCCTGGCCCTCTCATCGCTGCTCTTCAGCGACGGCCGGCTGGCTGCCGCGGCCCGGTCCGAGAACCCCCTGCTCCCCAAGAAACCCCACTTCACGCCCAAGGCCAAGTCCTGCATCTTCATGTTCATGCAGGGAGCTCCCAGCCAGATGGACACCTTCGATCCCAAGCCCAAGCTGAACGAGCTCCAC
>JAPVWS010000027.1 GCA_027493295.1 Candidatus Versatilivorator vitaminiformans
TACGCACGGGAGGAACTCCGGGCTGAAATCAGCGCCATGATGACCGGAGACCGGCTGGGCACCGGACACGACCCCAGCCGGGGAGCGGCCTACGTTTCAAGCTGGGTGGAAGTGCTGGACAAGAACCCCCAGGAGATCGTCAACGCTTCGGCCGAGGCCCAGCGCATGTCCAACTACCTCATCAGCCGCGCCCAGGAGCGCCGGCAAGACCAGGGCGAAAAAACTCAGGACAGGGCTGTTCCCGGACAACAACGAGAGCCCCGCTACCGTGTTGTCCTGGACAAGACGCAGACCGCCTGGCGGGTTGAGAACGCCAATGATCCCGGCGAGAAACTGCCCTCCTATGCCCGGCGGGACTTCCGCAATGCCTTCGATGCCAAACAGGCGCTCAAGCGCCTTCAGCAGGACCAGGCCCGGCCCGCCTACATCGAGGAAGCCAGGCAACGGGCCGCTGCGCGCGGGCAGTCCAAGGAACCCGGCCGGCAGTACCGCACTGTCCCGGTACCACACCGGCCGGGCGGCCGGCCCGCGGCCCGCGTCGCATCCCCAAACGGAGGCCTTGTCCGTGGATCCGGCCGGCCTGGCGTCCGGCAAGACCAGTTCCCCAGCCGCACAGCCCCCGAGAGGTAACCCGTGAGCCGCTGGCCCCGCGACGTTGACCCTCGCCAACCGGCGCCTGATCGGGCCGCCGTCGAACACAGCCATGCCCAACAAAGCGGAGAGGACGGCAGGATTCGACAGCGGGCCATGGAAAGAAGCAAGCAGTCCCGAAACCGCAAGCGCAACCCCCGCCAGCTCGATCCGCGCACGGGCCACCGCCGCGAGCTGGGCCGAACCCGCCACAAGGGCCGGGACATGACCGAGCGCACCCATGCCTGCCTTCGGGAAGTGGGCCTTTACCGCTGCGCTTCGCACCGCGACCTGGTCGAGGCCCACTTCTCGGGCAACCGCTTCGCCGCCGCCAAAGGCCTCAAGCGCTTAGTCCGCTCCGGAGCCATGCAGAAACACCGGGTCCGGGGCCCCAAGGGAGGCGCCTTCACCGTCTACACGCTGACCACAGCGGGAGCCGCCCTGGCCCAACGCCTGGCCGTCAAGCGCGGCCTGGATCCCGAGCAACGGGCCTGGGCCGGCATGGTGAAGCCCCGCGAAGCGGCCCACGACGCCGATGTCGCCAAGGCCTGCCGCAAGGAGATCGAGGCCCTCACCGCCCGGGGAGCCCGGCTCCGGCGCATCCTGATCGACGCCGAATTGAAAGGCATCCTGGCGAAACGAAGCGAGGCAGCGCGCGCCAGGAAAGGCAAGGAAGAAGCCGACCGCGCCCGGAGGAAAGCGGCGGCCGAGCTGCACCTGCCCTGTGACGACCAGGGACATGTGCAGATCCCCGATGCTCAGATCCAATACGTTGACGAGGCCGGCAACCTGGGCCGCGTCAACGTCGAGGTCGCTTCCGACCATTACCGGGAGGCCAGCGCCAAGGCCAAGAGCGCGGCCGGATTCTCGATGCACGGCGGAAAGGGCGGCCAGGCACCGAACACCCGCACCAGCCTGTCCTCGCTGGGAGGCGGAGGAGGACGAAGGGGAGGCGGGCGCAGCAGCGGCGATCCCGCCTCAGTGGAGATTTGACATGCACCCATGGAGGGTCAGCTTCGGCTTGACCTGCATGCTGTCCGCCCTGGGGGTCCTGTTCGGCTTCGAGCGGCTGGTATATCTGAGGCCCTACGCTTCCCTGATCTGGGAACAGTATGCGGGCCTGATCCTTGCGCACCTCGTGGTGCTTGTCCTGTCGGTAGCCGCCGGCATCCACTACTTGGCGCGCCTCGTGGGCCTGGGCGATGCCGGCCGCAAGGTCGAGCAGGTCGAGCTCGCCCTCCGGCGCGGCCAGGGCGATCCCGAACTGGCCGCCGCCTTGCAGCGCGACAGCGAAGGAAGATGGGAATAGGCTTTCTTGTCGGCTTGGCCGTGGGCTTTCTGGTCGGAGGCCTCGTGGGCCTGGTGTGCTGCATCGGACTCACCTGGAACAGGTGAACCCATCCCGAGGGCGGACTTTTGGGAACCACCCTGCAGGAACAGCTCGACTGGTTGGACGAGGCACGAGAGGCCGACGCCGATCCTGGCTTCCCGGGCCGGATGCTTGCCCATTGCAGCCTGCCCCGCACGGACCAAGTGAAACACTCCCACTTCGTGCACACCAACGGACCCTTCACCTGGGCCATGACCGGCATCGGAACCCCGAGGCTCCCCTGCGGAAACCTACCGCTCGTGCTGATCGCCTGGGAATGCACCGAGGCCGTGCGCACCGGCCGGAGCGACGGGAAGGAGCGACTCTTTAGCTGCGCCGCATCGCTCCACTACCGGGGAGACGGCAAGCCCGTCTGCCTGGCGACCGTCATTGCCGACAAAGCCGTCTTCTGGTGGGACTACAGCCGGGCCGGCATGGACACCTTCTTTCCGAGCGAAATCCGACTGTCCCAGCCCCTCTTCGACTCCGTTGCACGCTAGCCGATCCCCATTGAACTCAACTGCCTTCACGCGCAGCGTGGTCCATCCTGGGTCCTGATCTCTACCTTGGGTTCACCTACCGAACCTTGTCGCTCGCCCAGCCACTCGCCTTGACCTGGATGCAGGTCTACGCTCAGCACGGCTCGTATGTGCGAAAGGACCAACCATAATCTCACTGTCCAAGACTTCCGGAAAAAGTGCCTCCCGGAACTGACGAAGATCCAGCTCGCCTGGCCCCAGTTCAAAGACGCCACCGAGCGAGGGTGGCTCATTCTCCACCCGACACCGGCGCAGATCTCCCCCGGTCGACAGCCGAACGCCTGCGCCTGAGTTTGCGTCCTGAGCCTCCACCCGGCACGATTTAGAGGGTTCCCGAACGGTCTCAAATCGTGCGTCTAAACCCTTACTATTAGGCGAGTTACCGGAATCACACGTTCCGTTCAATTCCCGTACAATCACGCATCGCACGTTGGATATTGCGTGGGATACGAACATGGGAACGATGACTGTCGCGAAGGCCAAATCACTCCGGGAACCGGGGTTCTACCGGGCGGACCCGACCCTCTATCTCCGGGTCAATCCGGCGGGGACGAAGCAATGGGTCCAACGGCTCACGATTGACGGTCGCCGCCACGATCTCGGGTTGGGTGGTTTCCCGCTGGTAACTCACGCGCGCCCTGAGCGACCGATGCGGGCTGCTAACTTTTCTGCTAACTGAGGAAGGTGCTCGGCAGTCCGGATCCGCTGTCGCGGCATGGTCTAGTCGCCCCCGCCGCTCACGGATCATCCCTGAGGATTCCGTCGAGACTCGCCAAGCCGTACCGAACGGCGCGGCCGCCTCGGCGCAAGAATGGCGAGCCGCTCGCCCACGCCAGCGAGCTTTGGCCGTACTGTTCCGGCGTGCGGGCGAGCCGGCGTCCAGAGCAGCGAGGCATCGGTGTAGTAGCATCTGCGCTTGGCGATCTGGAGCATGTTGCCGACAGCGCCTTCGAGGCGTCGGTACTGGGACTCCCATTCCTGGTAGTCGATGAGCTTCATGCCGACGAGTGAAGCCATCTGCTCTTGCGTGAGGTCGGCGTCTTCGCGGATGTCGCGCGGCATGACGTAATGATGGACGATGGCGGGCCCTTCGCCGTCGAGAAAGGCGATTGCGTCTTCGACGGATCGGCTCAGCTCTTGGGAGAACTGGTCGTTCATGACTGTCTCCTTTCCCGTCGTGCCTTGACGAAGGCGAGGACCTTGCGTCTGCGCGGTTGGCTGCTGGGTGCCCTGCGGCCATTGTACATGTAGCTGTAGCGGCCTGAGGCTATCCAGCAC
>JAPVWS010000270.1 GCA_027493295.1 Candidatus Versatilivorator vitaminiformans
CCGATGAAGACCTGGCGAATGACCGGCTCCGATTCTCGAGCCAGACTGCCGATGGCCTGGCTGTCGACGGGCACATCCCTCCATCCCAGCAGGTCTTGCCCCTCGGCCGCGATCACTTCCTCCAGGACCTCCTCCAGCCGGGCACGGGCCTCCACCTCTCGCGGCAGGAAAACCATCCCCACCCCGTATTCCCCCGCCCGAGGGAGCTGCAGCCCAAGAGCCCGGCAGTCCCGTTGCAGGAATTCATGGGGAATCTGGATGAGGGCTCCGGCCCCATCTCCCGTCTCCGGATCGCAACCGCAGGCCCCACGATGAGCCAGGTTGGAAAGCACTTCCAATCCCTGGCGGACGATGAGGTGGCTGCGGGCCCCATCCACGTTGACCACGAAACCCACCCCGCAACTGTCCCGCTCAAAGCGAGGGTCGTACAACCCCTGTTTTTTCGGCAGTCCGTCCTGATGCATGGAAATCTTCTGAACCTCAACCAAGCCTGCCGTCAAATGGCGACAGCAACACCCACGAAGCCGGCACCGGCGGATCCTGGAAAGGCCCCGCGGTGCTGCCTTCCAGCTAAATCAGTTGGCTAAAGGTGCTTGAGTTGGGGAAGCCAGCAAACTTGATTGACAGCCGGAAAGGGCATCTTGACTCATCGAACCAAGGATTGTACCAAATTCGGACCCGAGAAGTCTTGCTTGTCCTGCCTGAAACTCGGTTGGAATGAGCTGAAACCCGGGGACAATCCCTGATGAAGAAACGGCTCCCGCAAAATTCTAAGAGAAAGGCACCCGCAAAATAAATTTATATTATTTATGCCTTCAATAAAGGGCGTTGATGCAGGGTATAATCTGCCTCCATGTCCAAAGGCACCCGGATCCTCATCGCCGTCTCCCTGCTGGCCGTCCTGGGCTATATCGTCTACTCCTCCATGGCATTGGACCAGTACAGTTGCGAGGTCTGCATGGAGTTCAGAGGGAGGACCGACTGCCGCAAAGCCGTTGGAGCCACCGAGGCCGAGGCCCTGCGAACGGCCCTCGACACCGCCTGCGCCCAGCTCTCCTCGGGAATGACCGACACCATCGCCTGTTCCCGGACCCCCCCCAAAAGCGTTGCCTGCGAAAAGCGATAGACCGCAGCAGCAGCCCGGCCTCCGAGCCCGAGAGGGCGGTCTGCCCCCTTACTGACGCCCATTTTCCCTGTGTTAAGATTAGCGCCCGGAGAAACGAGTCCGATGGAGGCAGGCATGGGCAATCCGGCCGGAGCCAGCGACGATCGGCAATCCCGGGACGGTCTTCTGGGCAGGTTCAAGGCGGCAGTGTCATCGACCCGCAGGCACCTGGTGGCCCGCATGGAAGAGGTGCTGCAGGGCCGAAAGACGATAGACCCGGAACTGCTTGAGGAAATCGAGGAAATCCTGGTGGGGGCCGATGTGGGAATCAACACCACCACGGTGGTCCTCGACAGGGTCAGGGATCGAGTAGAGCGGAATCGGATCGACGATGTCGGCAAGCTCAAATCCTGTATCCGATCCGAGCTCCTGGATATTCTGCAGGCCGGTTCCACCCGGGAGGAGGATCCCGCTTCTTCCGGGCTCCAGGTCCTGTTGGTGGTCGGCGTCAACGGCGTGGGCAAGACCACCACCGCCGGCAAGCTGGCGGGCCTCTGGGTCCGTGAAGGGCGGAAGGTGCTGGTGTGCGCCGCCGATACCTTTCGGGCGGCAGCGGTGGAGCAACTGGAAGCGTGGGGCAAGCGGGCCGGAGCCCAGGTCATCCGCCAGCAGGCGGGTTCCGATCCGGCCGCGGTGCTCTTTGACGCCATACACGCCGCCAAGGCCAGGCAGGCCGACATCCTGATCGTGGATACGGCAGGGCGACTTCACACCAAGAACAACCTCATGGCCGAGCTGGAGAAGATGAAGCGGATTGCCGCACGGGAAGTCCCGGGAGCGCCCCAACAGATTCTGCTGGTGGTGGATGCCACCACCGGACAGAACGGGGTGGTGCAGGCCCGCGAGTTCACACGCTCCACCGGCGTCAGCGGGATCGTATTGACCAAGCTTGACGGGACAGCCAAGGGCGGCGTCGTCATCGGCATTGCGCGGGACCTTGGAATCCCTATCCGATACGTCGGGGTGGGCGAGCGGATCGAAGACCTGGTCCCTTTTTCGGCCGAGCATTTCATCGCCTCCCTTTTCGACGGAGAAACGTAGGGGCCGGCCCGGAGCCGTTTATGGACCGCTCGCCGGCGCGGGCTACTTACGGGATTTCCACGGGACCGTTCCGGCTGCAAACCCAACCCGCCCATCCGGCGCCTGCTGATGCCAGCCGGCCCTCGACACTCCGCCATGTCCGAACGTGACCACTACTACATGGGACAGGCTTTGGAACTGGCCCTGCAAGGAAGGGGGCTTGCCAGTCCCAATCCCCTGGTGGGTGCAGTCCTGGTTCGGGACGGCCGCGTCGTCGGGCGGGGCGTTCATCGATTCGGCCAACGCAAGCACGCCGAGGTCTGGGCCCTGGAGCAGGCCGGCGACCAGGCCCGGGGAGCCACCCTCTACGTCAATCTGGAACCCTGCTGCCACCAGGGCCGCACCGGGCCCTGCTGCGGGGCCATCGTGGACTCGGAAATCGCCCGGGTGGTGGTGGCCATGAGAGACCCCAACCCGCTGGTAGCGGGAAAAGGCATGGAATGGTTGACCTCGGCCGGCCTCCAGGTCACTGCCGGCGTCCGCGAGGACGAGGCGCGCAGGCTCAACGAAGCCTACTCCAAGTACATTTCCAGCCGGAAGCCCTTCGTGACCGCCAAGGTTGGAGCCACTCTGGACGGCAGAATCGCCGCGGCCGGCGGCCCTCACCAATGGATCACCAGCCCGGAGTCCCGCCAACGAGTGCACCGAATGCGCCTCGAGGCGGACGCCATTCTGGTCGGCATCGGAACCGTGCTCGAGGACGACCCCTACCTGACAGACCGCAGCGGGCAGCCGCGGACACGGCCCCTGCTGCGCGTGGTCCTCGATTCTCGACTGCGGCTCCCGCTGGACAGCCGCCTGGCAAGCTCCCGCGACCAGGGTGATATAATCGTTTTCTGCGGCCGGCGGCCGAACGAAGACCGGCGGAACGAGCTGGAGCAGGCAGGGATCGAGGTCATTCCCACGGCCGAGACCGGCGGCCGTATTTGCTTTGGTCCGGTCCTGGAGGAGCTGGGGCGGCGCCGGGTCATCGGCCTCCTCATCGAGGGAGGCGCCACCATCAACTTCGAAACCCTGCGCAGCCGGGTCATCGACAAGCTCGTATGCTTTCTGGCCCCCAGGATCCTGGGAGGAAGGGCAGTCGCCATGTTCGGAGGCGCCGGTTTCCCCGGGTTGGACCAGGCGCCTCCGCTGGCCTTCTCCAGAGTCGAACGGATCGGTCCCGACCTCATGATCGAGGCGTACCCGAATCCCTCGGGCCCCGCCTCGGACTAGTGTTCTGTTTCGGAAATCAGGGCACTACCCCCTATGAGCCGAGGGTGGGATGTTTACCGGAATCATCCAGGACGTCGGTCGGGTGAAGTCGCTGAGGCGACTCGGAGACACGGCCCGTCTGGAAGCGCTCGCCCCCGGTCTGAGCGCGGAACTCCGGGCCGGCGACAGCGTGGCCGTCAATGGCGCCTGTCTGACCGTGACCGGCCGGAACGGCAAGGCATTTCAAGCCGACCTGTCCCGGGAAACGCTGGAGCGGTCAAACCTGGGAAATCTGAGCTCGGGGGATTCCATCAACCTGGAGTTGCCCCTGCTGCCCACCGTGCGATTGGGGGGGCACTTCGTCCAGGGTCACGTGGACGCTGTCGCTCAAGTGGTCAGGATCGAAAAGCAGCAGGCCTTCGCGCTTTTCCGCTTCTCGCTGCCCGCGGGGATGAGAGCCTACGTGGTGGAGAAAGGGTCCATCGCCGTCGACGGCATCAGCCTGACGGTCTCCGGATTGGGGATAGACTTCTTCGAAGTGGCCATCATCCCCCACACGCTGGAACACACCAACCTCTCCCGGCGAAAACCCGGAGACCGGGTGAACCTGGAGTGCGACATTCTGGCCAAGTACGTGGAGGCCGCCCTGAACCAGCGGCGACACGACGGCAGCCAGGACGGCCTGACCGCCAAATACCTCCGGGACCGAGGGTATTGACAGACGGTTCCCGGGAAAACCATTCCATCCGGTACCTGCCGAGGAAACCATTGGAAAGCTTTTTTTCAACCATTGAAGAGGCCATCGAGGACATCAGGTCGGGGAAGATGCTCATCGTGGTCGACGACGAGGATCGGGAAAACGAAGGCGACCTGACTATAGCCGCCGAGAAGGTGACACCGGAAGCCATCAACTTCATGGCCAGGTTCGGGCGGGGCTTGATCTGTCTATCCCTGACGGGAGAACGCCTGGACGAGCTGCAGATTCCGCTGATGGTGAACGAGAACAGCTCCCGCTACGGCACCGCCTTTTGCGTTTCGATCGAGGCCAGAGGGAAAGTGTCCACGGGAATCTCGGCGGCTGACCGCTCCCAGACGATTCTCACGGCCATCCACCCCGAAACCGGACCCGGCGACCTGGTCAAGCCCGGTCACGTGTTCCCCCTGCGGGCCCGCCGAGGGGGCGTGCTGATACGGGCCGGCCAGACCGAGGCGGCCGTCGACCTGGCCCGTATTGCCGGCTTGAGACCTGCAGGCGTCATCTGCGAGATCATGAACGACGACGGCAGCATGTCCCGGGTCGGAGAACTGCACCGGTTTGCGACGGAACACGGGCTGAAAATGATTACGGTGGCCGATCTGATCAAGTACCGGCTGCGGACCGAATCATTCGTGAAGCTGGTGGCCGAGGCCGACCTGCCCACCGAGTTCGGCACCTTCCGGATGCTGGCCTTCGAAAGCGAGATCGAGCAGGAGACCCATGTGGCCCTGGTGTTCGGCACCATCGGTTCCGAGGAACCGGTGCTGGTCAGGGTTCACTCCCACTGCCTGACGGGGGACGTCTTTCATTCGATCCGATGCGACTGCCGCGCTCACATCGAACGCTGCATGCAGCTTATCGCCCAGGCCGGCAGCGGCGTTCTGCTCTACCTGCACCAGACCGGAAGGGGATTTCAGCTCAAGAAGGAGGACGGCTGCCATGGCATCGCCTACCACGGCATGACCTCCACCGAGGCGGAAGTCTACAGCTGGCGTCGAGCCCAGCGCGACTACGGCACCGGCGCCCAGATACTCTCCCGACTGGAACTCAAGCAAATTCGGCTGCTGACCAACCACCCTCGCCGCATCGTCGGACTGGAGGGTTACGGGATTCGCGTGATCGAGCAAATTCCCATCGAAGCGCCCACCCAGGTCACTCCAACTCAACCCGATGCGGCCAAGGAAAAACGGTAGCCGAGTGCCGGCCCGGAAATCCGCCTCAAGGAGACAGGAGGCGGCTGTTGCCTGAGAGGCGGACATTGTCTCCCAGGACCACCCCTTCCCCGACCACGGCGTGGGGGCCGATGCGGCAACCGTTGCCCAGGATGCACCCGCGCAATCGAGCCCCTTCTCCCACCTGAACACCCTTCCAGAGCACTGAACCGTCGACGACCGCCCGTTCTCCGACCTGACAGTCTCGATCGATGGCGGAGCCGAGGATCCGGGACTCCTCCCCGAGGCGGACCGAATCGGCGACCACCGAATTCTGCACGAGGCCGGCGCAATCCTCGGGCTCAGGGGGTTCGGCCGGGTTGAACCGGAAACCGGATACCGGCGACACAAACCGCCCCTGAAAAATGTCCCGGTGAGCCTGCAGGTACTTTTGCGGGGTTCCTATGTCAATCCAGTAACCCGGAGAGATATAGGCATAGACAGGCTGTCCGCCGGCCAGCAGACCTGGAAATACCTCCCTTTCGAAGGAGGTGTTCACACCGGCCCCAATGGTCTTCAGGACCTCCGGTTCCAGCACATAGAGCCCGGCATTGATGGTGTCGCAGGTGACCTGGTCGCGGCCGGGCTTTTCCAGGAAGCGCGCCACCCGGCCATCTTGCCCGGTTTCCACCAATCCGTAGGCGGAAGGGTTGTCGACTCGGGTCAGGGTCAGGGTGGCCGTTGCCGCGCGCCGGCGGTGGGAACGAAGGATCTCCGTCAGATCGAAGTCGCAGAGAATGTCCCCGTTAAAAACGACGGCGGGACCGTCCAGGAATGGCTCCGCGTTCTTGAAGGCCCCGCCGGTACCCAGGGGAGACTGCTCGACCACGTAGCGGAGCCGAATCCCGAACCGGCTCCCGTCTCCCAATTCCGCTTCGATCTTGTGGGGCCGATAGCCCAGGCTCAGGATGGCCTCGGTAATGCCGTGGCGGCGCAGCAAGTCGAGCTGGTACCCGAGAAATGGGACGTTGGCGATGGGAACCACCGGCTTGGGCACCTGGAGCGTCAACGGCCTCAGCCGGGTTCCTTCGCCGCCCGCCAGGATCACCGCCTTCATGCAAAGCTCTCCTTACTTGAAGGGTCCGAACTCAGGACAGCCAGGATCGCCGGCGCTCCACCTGGACTCCGACGAAACCCAGTTTTTCGCTGAAGGGACTGGTCTTCCCGATTCGAACCCTGACCTTCCTGACCGGAAAGTGCTTCAGCACCTCTCTGCACATCAGCAGAGCCGCTTCCTCCAGCAGCGTAAAGGTCCGGCTTTCGCACAACTTTTCGACCCGGCTGTAGACGGCGCTGTAGTCGACCGTCTTGTCCAACCGTCCGTCCCCGGCTTTGTCCAGGGGTTGCCACAGGGTCAGGTCGGCACGGCAGGGTTGAGCCTGACCGCGTTCCTGCCGGGTGGTGCCCACTTTCATCTGCAGTCGAATGTCCCTGAGCAGAATCTTGTCCATGGCCGGACGCCCCCCGCGGGCTCACAATGGCCCGATAATAGCATGGGGGATGAACGGGATGGTTCGCCGCCGGGAGACTTCTCTCGGTAGCGCACCGTGACGGGCTTCACAGACCGGAGGGTTTGCCCCCCCTTTCGTCTCGACGGCGAGCCAAGTCGCGGCCGGCAAATCGTCGAAAGAAAAACGAACGATCATTGGTACAAAATTGAACCACAAATAAACACGAATACTGATGAACCCCAAGCGGCACCCAAGGGCCTGTGCCATTTTATTACTCGAGCTTTCTTGCAAAATTTGCAGCGGGGCAGGTCATATTGCCGGCGAACGGGTTGTTCTGCCTTTTTCAATATCTGGTGCGACCTGTGAGCAATGCGGGCTCACCACAAAAAGCACAAAAGTCACAAAACGAATTCCCTGAACAGCTCGAAGGCCGTCTGCCGAATCTGATCACACAAAGCCCACATGCCTTGGTCGTTGCTCATTGTTCTGCTCTTTTTGTGTTTTTGTGCCTTTTGTGGCCATTCCCGACAACGATCCCCCTGCCAAATTTGCAAACGCCTCACTCTAATATCACTTCGCGCTCTTCGTAGATAACCTTCTCGATTTCGCCCCCCAAATCAACAACTCATCAATCCGTTTATTGGTGTTCATTCGTGTCCATTCGTGGTTCGTCGTTCACCTTCGGGTCTTTCTTCGTGGCCCTTCGTGGATAACTCTTTTCCCCTTCGTGGACAGTCCCTCAATGTTTCAAACTAGGCTTTGCGTTCTTCCCGGCCTTTTTCGGAGCGTGGCATAATGGATCGGGAATTCCCTATGCAAGCCCTGGAAGAAAAGTCCGCCGATCTACCTGTCGAACCGGGAGTGTACCTCTACAAGGACGGCAGGGGTGACATCATCTACGTGGGCAAGGCCAAGTCGCTGCGCCACCGGGTCAGAAGCTACTTCCAGGACTCCCGCCCCTCCGACATCAAGCTGGACCAGCTCCGCTCCGAGATCGCCGATCTCGAGTGCATTGTGGTCGACAACGAGATGGAGGCCCTGGCACTCGAGAACAACCTGATCAAGCAGCACAAGCCCAAGTACAACATCCTCCTCAGGGACGACAAGACCTACCCCTGCATCAAGCTGACCGTCAACGAACGCTTTCCGCGCATCCTGGTCACCCGCCGGGTCAAGAACGACGGAGCCCTCTATTTCGGCCCCTTCTTTCCCGCCAGCCTGGCCTCACGGATCTTCAAACTGATGAGTCGTCACTTCCAGATCCGTACCTGCTCCATCGAAATAGACGGACGGCGGCCCAGGGTGTGCCTCGACTACCACATCAAGCGCTGCATGGGACCTTGCGTGACTTCGGTGTGCAGCCGGGAGGAGTATGCCGGCAGGGTCCAGGATCTCAGGTGGTTCATGGAGGGGAAGCGACGCGAGCTCATCAAGAGCCTGCGGGGCAAGATGTTGAAGGCCGCCGATGAGGAACGGTTCGAGCTGGCGGCCCATCTGCGGGACATGATCAGGACCATCGACCAGCTCTCCGAGCCGCAACGCATGTCCTCCAGCCGAACCGACGACGTGGACGTCTTCGCCCTCCATCGGGAGGAGAACAAGGCGGCCGTGCAGCTATTCCACTTGCGAAGCGGCCGCGTGGTCGACAGGCACCAGTACTTTTGGGAAGACCTGGCCGGCGGGGCCACCAACGGAGATATTGTGGCCTCGCTGCTCAAGCAGTATTACTTCGGCTCCAGCTTTACCCCAGACGAGGTCCTGGTTTCCTGCGTCTTCGAGGATCAATCCATCCTGGCTACCTATCTTTCCACCCGGAAGGGAAGAAAGGTGGTTGTGAAGGAACCCCTCCGCGGTCCCAAGAAGCACCTCGTCGGCCTGGCCCAAAAGAACGCCCGGCTGACCTTCGACCAGCGCTTCCGGACATTGAACCCCGGCAGCCGGATGATCGGCGAGGCTCTGGCCGAGTTGATGGACCTGGAAAACCCTCCCAAGCGGATCGAGTCCTTCGATGTTTCCAACATTCAGGGGTCGGATTGCGTGGCCTGCATGGTGGTCTGGGAGGAGGGCCGAATGAAGAAGGCCGACTACCGGAAATTCATCATCAAGACGGTCAGGGGGCCGGACGATTACAAGAGCATGGTTGAAGTCATCACTCGCCGTTACCGCCGACTGCTGCAGGAACGCCGCGCCCTGCCCGACCTGGTCCTGGTGGACGGTGGAGTGGGACAGCTTCACGCCGCCGCCGCCGCACTCGACGCTCTGGACCTGACCACCCAGCCTCTGGCCAGCATCGCCAAGAAGGAAGAGCTCATCTACGTCAGGGGCAGCGAGCAGGAGCCCCTCCGCTTGCACAGGCATTCTCCGGTCCTGCGGCTGATCCAGCGCATCCGGGACGAAACCCACCGCTTCGCCGTGACCTTTCACCGCCGGCGCCGCTCGGGCCGAACCCTCACTTCAGTGCTCACCCGGATACCCGGGGTCGGCGACAAGACCGCCAAGCGGCTACTACAACGCTTGGGGAGCGTCCCCCAAATCGCCGCCGCGCCGCTGGACCGACTGATCGCCGAAACCTCTCCCCGCATCGCCAGGAACGTCTACGATCACTTTCGCCAACCGGCGGCCAGCGGCCGCTGGTCTCAGGAAGGGTGATTCAGTCGGAGTCGGCGGACACGGTCCGGGGTCGGCGCGGGCGGGTCTCGGCGGCCTTGGCCTGCTGGGCCAGGGCGGTGCCTTCCCGGAGGAGTTCGTGGATTCTCTGCAGGGTGCGGGCAATGTCCGTCTGGCGGGAGAAGCTGGCTTCGGGCTCGCCGGAAATGAGGTTGGCCAGTTTTTCGATCTCCTGCTCCAGGGACCAGTCGTGGGCTTCCCGCGAAACCAGGCCCTCTCTCAATAAACCGGTTCGCCGCTGCTGGTCGGAAAGAGAAGCCTTGAGCTTCCGGATCTCTTGCTGGAGCCTCTTCGATTCGTTCTGCTTTTCGGCGGTCAGCCGTGAGAGACTTCCCCTCAGTTCCTCCTGGCTTTGTCGGGCCATATCCAGCCTGGACTCGGCCGAGCGGAGTTCCTGCTTCAACTGGAGGGAGCCTCCGACAGCCGCTTCCTTTTGCCGTTGCAGGCCCTCCAACAGCCGGCTTAATTCAGCCAGGCTTTCCCGGAATCCGGCAGCCGCCTCCTGCTGCCCCTGAAGCGCCGCTTCCAGGGACTTGGCCTGTGCCGCCAGTTCGGTCCGGCGACGGCCGGCGATCCGGCGATATTCCTGCTTTTGCTCTGCCAGCTGCTCAACCTGTGCCTGAAGATCCTGAAGCGACCGGGTTGCCACCTCCAGGCGGGCCATTCGATCCCTGGCCTCCTCCCGTGCTCCCTCCAATTCCGGCTGCAACCCGCGAATCAGGGAGTCCTGCTGCCAAAAGGAATAGGCCAGAAAAAAGAGCGCCAGAGCCACTGCCAGAACCGTCAAGGCCCCCAACCGGCTGTGCACTCCCAGCCCGAACAGCCAGAACGCCGGTCTCTCTTTTCCCAGCCGGACCAATCCACCCAGGGACAGATAGGCTGCCCCCAGTCCC
>JAPVWS010000271.1 GCA_027493295.1 Candidatus Versatilivorator vitaminiformans
GCCAGGGGCGGGGGGCTGCGGAACCGATATCCGGCCCTGACCGGCTGACCGCATCGTCAAGACCCGGAGAAGCACCGTGGAGAATCTAGTCGGCGGAAATCTGGAAAATCTGGTCGGTGTGCTGCTGATCCTGGTGGTGGTCTTCGTCTGCCTCCAGTTGGGAACCATGTTCGTGCTCATGGCTGCGGTGCGCAAAATGGGGGGAAACCTCGACCGCATGCGCGCCATGGTGGAACAACAGGGAACGCCGGCCATCAAGGAGCTTCGCGAGGTTCTTGGCGAGGTCAAGGACATTTTGCGTAGCGCCCGGACAGCCACCGAAAACCTGACGGGAGTCACGGAAGCGGTGCGGGGCCAGATTCGGGACGTCAACTCGGTAATCGAGGAGACCACCAATCGAGCCCGCCTGCAGATTTCCAAGGCCGACGAAGTAGTCACCCACGCCATCAAGAGAATGGAAGCCACTTCGAAGGTTGTCCAGGAAAGCATCCTGACTCCCATCGGGGAGTTGTCGGCACTGATACGCGGGCTGTCGGGCGGGCTCAACGCCCTGTTCGGCCGCAAGCGCAACCCGGTGAATGAAGCACACCAGGATGAGGAGATGTTCATCTGACCTGATTTCAATTTGTTGCTGCAAGGAGGAAGACGCATTGTTGACCATTAGACTGGCCCGTACCGGAAAGAAGAAACATCCTTCCTTCCGGATTGTCGTCCTGGAGAAGTCCAAACGGCGTGACGGCAGGTATATCGACCAACTCGGGCATTACAATCCCAAGACCGATCCAGCTTCCATTCATCTGGACAAGGAGAAATATGACTTCTGGGTAGCCAGGGGAGCGCAGCCTACCGATACCGTCAAGAGCTTCCTCGGCAAGATCGGGTAATCCACGGCATCTCCCTTTTACCTGAAGTGGTGGTTCTACGAGTCGACCAGGATGCACCAAGGAGGTAGCCATGAAGGAGCTGATCGAAGAGATAGCGAAGGCGTTGGTGGACCATCCGGACCAGGTCGTGGTGAGACCGATCGAGGGCGAGCAGACAACTGTTCTCGAGTTGAGGGTGGCTCCCAGCGATCTGGGAAAAGTGATCGGCAAGCAGGGGAGAACGGCCCGTTCCATTCGTACCATCCTGGGAGCAGCAGGCATGAAGCTCAAGAAACGGTTCACACTCGAGATCCTGGAGTAGAACCATTTGTCGCGCAACCAGCTCGTTAGCGTTGCCAAGGTGATCAAGCCCCAGGGCAACAAAGGTGAGGTGGCCGCCGAGCTACTCACCGATTTCCCCCAGAGATTTCACCATCTCGAGAGAGTCTACCTGCAGAAAAACGACCACAGCCCGTTCCCCCTGAGCCTGGAAGCATTCCGGTTCCACAAGCAGCGCATCATCCTGAAATTTTCCGGCATCGACGATATCGGGACCGCCGAAGGTCTGCGCGGCCACGAAGTGAGAATCGACCGCGAAAACCTCCTGGACCTGCCCCATGAAACCTACTATCAGTTCGACTTGGTAGGTTGCATTGCCAGAGACAGCCGGGGCCGCATTCTTGGCAGTGTCACGGAGGTGCTCGAGGTTGGAGGCAATTTCCTGCTCAACTTGAAGCGGGACCAAAAGGAGCTGTTGGTTCCCTTTGCCAAGGAGATCGTCCGGAGGGTGGACCTGTCCCAAAAGGAGCTGATCTGCGAGCTCCCTCCAGGGCTCGAGGATCTCCCATAAGAACGTCCCAAGGATTCTGCAACCGGTGCCCGGAACGACTCCCCTCCGATTCGATATCATCACCATCTTTCCGGAGTTCTTCCAGGGACCGTTCGAATTCGGCATGGTCAGGCAGGCCCTCAAGAAAAACCTGATTTCGATCGCGATTCACAACCTCCGGGACCACACCAGTGACCGCCACCGGACGGTCGACGACAGGCCCTTCGGGGGAGGAGAAGGCATGGTCCTCAAGCCGGAGCCTCTCTTCCGAGCCGTCAACAGCATCGCTTCCCAAGACTTCTCCTTGCCGGCCTGCAGGACCATCCTGCTCTCGGCCCAGGGCCGCAGGCTGACCCAGGACACAGTCCGGGAATTGACTGACTGCCGGCACCTCATTCTGATTTGCGGCCGCTACGAAGGCGTGGACGAACGAGTCACCGACCACCTGGCCACCGATGAGGTCTCCATTGGCGATTTTGTTCTGAGCGGCGGTGAACTGGCCGCCTGCGTGCTGATCGACTGCATCGTGAGAATGGTTCCAGGCGTGCTGCACAACTGTCGCAGCAACCTCAATGAATCCTTTTCCCGCCCCTCGGCGGCCACCCATCCGGGCGACGGCATCCAGGAACCCGCAACCCTGGACCATCCTCAATACACCCGTCCGGAAAACTTCCAGGGCCTTGACGTCCCCCCTCTTTTGCTATCCGGAGACCACCAAAAAATCAAACTCTGGAGACGAAGGAAGGCCCTAGAAAAGACTTTGAGAAACCGCCCCGATCTACTAGAATACGGCTGCTTGTCGGAAGCGGATAAACGCTTGCTGAAAACGGAATTCGAGGGGTAACCCGTTTCCCCGGATTGTCTGATGCATTCCTTGAGCGAGTTGGAACAGAGCCGGTTGCGCACCGATCACCCCGATTTCAGGGTGGGAGACACGGTCCGGGTGCACGTGAAGATCAGGGAAGGCGAGAAAGAACGGGTGCAGGTGTTCGAAGGGGCTGTGATCGCCAGGAAGGACGGCGACCTCCGGTCTTCCTTCACCGTCAGAAAGACATCGTTCGGGCAGGGAGTGGAACGCATCTTTCCCTTGCACTCTCCCATCATCGACAAAATCGAGCGGGTTCGAAAAGGTCGCGTGCGGAGAGCCAAACTCTACTACCTCCGCAGCCGTCGAGGAAAAGCAGCCAAAATCAAGGAACTCAGAGACTATTGAACCGGGGCGATTCCGCCGGCAGGGAGTTCGGGCGATTTCCCCGGAGCCTGTGGACAATCCAGGTTTATTCTGCGAGGCACTCCTGCCGCTTGCATCCACCCGCCCCACCCGACACAGCCAACCCATCCACTGCAATCTAGAATTCGAAGTCCACGCCCAAAACCGCGGCTTCCTCAGGATCGCCGGGTTGGACGAAGTGGGCCGCGGAGCCTTGTTCGGCCCCGTTTGCGCCGGCGCAGTGATCATGAACCCCCAGCGCATCCCCGCTGGCATCAACGACTCCAAAACGCTGAGTCCCCGGCAACGGTCGAAACTGGCCGATGACATCCTAGAGACGGCTGAAGCGGCAGCGGTGGCCTTCGTGGACGCATCCACCATCGATCGGATCAACATTCTGGAAGCGACCCGCAGAGCCATGCTCCTGGCTGTCGAAAAGCTGGAAACAAGGCCGGACTTTCTGCTGAGCGACGGCGACATGGTCGTGCCCGTTCCCTTGCCCCAGCAGTCCATCGTGGGAGGAGACCGGCGCTCCCTCTCTATCGCGGCCGCCTCGATCCTGGCCAAGGTCGCCAGGGACCGCTTGATCGTGAACCTGGACGCGCGGTACCCGGGTTACGACCTGAGAAACAACATGGGGTACGGCACCCGGAAGCATCGGGAAGCCCTGAAGCGACTGGGACCGACTCCCCTCCACCGCGCCAGCTTTCGGGGCGTCTGCGGTCTGAATTCAATGGATCCGGGCGCCGGAGTCGACCCGGAAGAAGGAACTTACTTGAAACAAACGCTGCGTCTCAGGAAGCCGTAGCTTTGCGGCGTCGCATATGCCCCCCTCCGCATCAGCCTTCGCCTGCGGCTCGGCTTCTGCGACTCCCCCTCAAGGGGGGAGTGATACTTGAGGCCTGCAACAACGCTCTGGTATCACTCCCCCCTTGAGGGGGAGTCGGTGAGACAAGGGCTCCGCCTGCAGTCGAACCGGAGGGGGGCAATCGCGGCGTCCCTCGAGCCGGAGGGGGTCCTTGTACCCGACCGGCCATGAAGTATCCGTTGTTTCACAGTGAATGATCCGCACCGCAGGGCGGGGCATGGCTAACAAGATCCTGGTTGTCGTCTTTATATTCTTCTGCTTCGAGCTCGGCCTCTTCCTCGTGATCTTCCCCTGGACACCCTATTGGGAACGCAATCTCTTTCTCCACTACCTCCCCCCGATGAAACCGCTGGTGCTCAGCAACTATTTCCGGGGGGCCGTCTCCGGTTTGGGAATTGTCGACATCGGCATCGGCCTGTGGGAAGCCATTCACTTCAAGGCAACCCTGGCCCAGCTCAACGCCAAATAGATGGCATGGACCTACTGCATCACGGACCGCAAGACCTCGGAGGTCCCCATCCTGCAACAAATTGGTCAAGTCATCCGCGCGGGAGTCGATTTTCTTCAGATTCGGGAAAAGGACCTGCCGGCTCGGGAACTGTACCGGCTCGCCCTGCAGGCACGCGCCATGGCTCGGGGCGGCAACACCAGGATCCTGATCAATGACCGCTTGGACATCGCGCTGGCGGCAGACCTGGACGGGGTCCACCTGGCGCAGGCCTCGCTGCCGGCCGATGCTGTTCGGAGCCGGATTTCAAAGAGGGGATTTCTGATCGGAGTCTCCACCCACAACAGGTCGGAAGTGGACGAGGCCCTCCGCCAGGGAGCCGACTTCCTGGTTTTCGGCCCCGTGTTCGCAACCCCTTCCAAACGAAAATACGGATCTCCGGTAACACCGTCGGCCTTGGGAGAGGCCGTCCGGCAATCGAACCGACCGATTTTCGCCCTGGGAGGGATCGATCTTCACAACTACCTGGACTGTCTCAAGCAGGGTGCCGCGGGGATTGCCGGCATTCGGCTTTTTCAGCGTCCCGAACCCGGTCTCAGCAGCCTGGTTTCGGCCATATCATCGCGCAAGGCAGCCCCCTCCGGTTGAGCAGGACAATGCTCAACCGGAGGGGTCAGGCCCTGCTGAAGGAGGAGATCAGCCATGAACCCATCCGCTCAGGACCAACCGTCCGGCAGCGCGCCTCCACTCAGCGGCAGTCGGCTGGCGGAACTCACGCAGTTCGATTCGCCGACCATCGCCAACGTCATCGAGCTGTTCAACCTGCGCTCCCGAGCCGCAGGCTTCAGCAACCACTCGCTCAAGGCCATCTATCCGGAACTGCCTCCGGTCGTCGGCTACGCCGTCACCGCAACCTACCGCTCCGGCTATCCGGCCGACAAGGGAGATTCCTACGGGGGCATGGGACAACTCATCCAGGACGCCGTCTCCCTGCCCGCACCCAGGATCATGGTGGTTCAGGACATGGACGAGACGCCCCGGGCGGCCACTTACGGGGAAGTGATGGTCACCGCCTTTCAGACCTTCGGATTCACCGGGATCATCACCAGCGGAGCGGGACGGGACATCGAACAGGTCCGTGAGTTGCGATTCCCCTGCTGGGCTTCCTCCATCGTGGTCTCCCACGGCTACTGCCGGTTTCTGGACTTCCACCTGCCGGTGGTCGTGGGTGGACTGCAGGTCCATCCCGGGGACCTGATTCATGCCGACGGCAACGGCGTGGTTTCGATCCCCAATCGCATTGCTCCCTACCTGCTGGAGTTTTGCCGGCCCTTCATACAAGCCGAGCAGAACGTGCTGGACTACCTGAACTCACCCACGGCAACTCCGGCAGGCTATGCCGCAGCCATGAAAAAGATGAGATCAGATGTCGACGGGCTGAGGGAAGAGGCGCAAGCCAGACTCAAGGGAAGCGCCTGATTGGAGAGTTATCCACGAAGGGACAGGTTGGATTGTAGATTTTGGATTGTTGAGCCTTTTGCAAAATTCGTAGCGGGGCAGGTCGTCTTGCCGGAAAACCTGAGGTTCCGCCTTTTTCAATATCGGGTGCGATCTAGTGAAGAATGATGTCCAAGCACAAGAGTCACAATTGGTGTTTTTGTGCCTTTTGTGGCCATTCCCGGTAACCGTCCCGCTGCCGAATTTTGCAATAGGCTCTGTGCGGGTCAAGCAGCCTCACGCTTGGGGACGGCAGGCGAGTTGAGAATCTCGATGGCTTTTTTCAGCTGCAGGTCTTCTTCTTTGAGTCCGGAATCGGGTCCATCGGGAGCCTTTCCGGAGGTGGGATGGATCGAAGCCCCGGTTACTTCGTGGTCGGGAGCCACGCCTCGGGCCTGTATCACCTGGCCCGACTGAGAGTAGTACTTGTAGACCGAAAGCAGCACGGCCGCACCTCCGGGAAGGGCAAAGAGCTTTTGAACGGAGGCTTTTCCGAAGCTGCGGACACCGACGATATCTCCTCTTCGGTTTTCCTTGATAGCCACCGACACGATCTCGGCGGCCGAAGCGCTGCCCTTGTTCTGAAGCACTGCCAGCGGCAACCTCGAGGCAACCTTGCCCGGATCGGCCACGAATTCCTTCCTGGGAGACCTCTGCCCTTCGGAATAGGCGATCACCCCGTGGTCCAGGAACAGATTGGCCACTCCAACCCCCTCCTCAAAGGCCTCACCCCCGCAATTTCGGAGATCCAGCACGAGCTTGCGGGCCCCCTGGGCTTCCAGGCTCTTCAATTTTTCACGCGTGGCGGCGCTCACTCCTTCCACAAAGCGGGGAATTCGCAGGTAGCCAACGTCGCCTTCCAGCAGGCGCCCCCGAACTGAAGGGGGTTGACTACGCTCCCTCGACACCGACATCAGCACCGGCTCGGATCGTCCGAGTCTCCGGATCTTGAGCTCCACCTCGGAACCGGCATCCCCGGAAAGCAGGTAGCCGGCCTGAACCAGTCCGATATTGCGAGTGGTGACTCCATCGATGGACTCAATGATATCGCCCGGTTTCACGCCCGATTCCTCCGCCGCGCTCCCTTCGATGGGGTGAATGACCCAGATATAGCCGAGCGACCTTTCCTTGGATAGATCCAGCCCGATGTCACCTTCGCCGCTGGTCCTGGTCTTCCGGTATCGGCGATATTCCTCAGCCGTCAGATAGGTGCTGTAGGGGTCCAGAGACTCCAGCAGGCCCAGCAGGGCCCCGTGCATCACCTTGGAGAGATTCGGATCCTCTACGTACACGCCCTGGATCTTGCCCAGCACTTCAATGAAGATGCTGAGTGGCGCATAGCCGTCGCCGCCACCGTCTCTCCCCAGAAGACCTCCCACCACGGAATAGAACACCAGCACGGTTGAGACCAGAATCACCAGGAACTTGTTGCGGTAGCTCATTTTGCCTCCAGGCTGAACGACTCCTTAGACTGCAATTATACTGGAAATGCTTCCACCACTGCAGGTTTCTCCCCTCCGGATTCCGGAATCGCCAGGGTGCAGCCCGGCGGACTCGATTCAAGATCGCCGCTTTCCCCGGTTCCTGAAAGCGGCTAGAATGCACGGGTGAGGAAACTCAAGCTCGCGATCGTCAGCTACATCAATTCGCTGCCGCTGTGCTGGGGCTTTATCCAAAACCGGCCGAAAGACCGTTTCGAGCTGGAATTCTCACCGCCCGCGCTGTGCGCCGACAAGATAGCAGCCGGATCGGCGGACATCGGTCTGATCCCCGCCATCGAGTACCAGCGCATCCCGAATCTCAAAATCGTCCCCAACCTTTCAGTGGCATCCAAGAGTAGCGTCCGCAGCGTCCTGCTGGTCAGCAATGTGCCGTGGTCCCGGATCAGGAGCGTCGCGCTGGATCGATCCTCGAGAACCTCGGTGATCCTCCTCCGGATCCTGCTCCGGATGAGATTTCAACTCGATCCGACCCTCTACTCCCACGAGCCGGATCTGGCCTCCATGTTGCGGCGGCGCGACGCCGCCCTCCTGATCGGCGACGCCGCCCTGACCGCCGATACCGCCGGCCTGTACCGCTGCGACCTGGCGGAAGCCTGGCGGGAGGAAACCGGCAAGCCCTTTGTGTTTGCCTTCTGGGCATGCCGCGCCGAAAGCGGGCTGGAGGACAACTCCTCCTTCGAGGAGTCCTACCGCTACGGTCAGGCCCACCTGGACGACATTGTCCGCCAGCAATCACGCCAACTGCGGATGCCCGCCGAGCAGGTTCACTCCTACCTTACCCGGTGCATCGATTACTCACTGGACGAGCAAAACCTGAACGGGTTGCTCCATTTCTACAGGCTGGCCCGGGAGATGAAGCTGATCGCGGAATCCAAACCCCTGCAATTCGTCCGATAGTCAGGTCCTGCCGGCCTGCTTGTCCATGGCCAGGTTGGCCAAACGGTCGGCCTCCCCATTGCGGGAACGAGGGATGTGTCGGATGGAGAAAGCCTTGAGCCGGCCAATCAGGGCGCGCGCGTGCCGGAAGGAACCAATGAGGTTGGGACTCCTGACCTTGTAGACCCCACCGATCTGCCGCACCATCAGCTCGGAATCGGCAAAGACGGTCACTTTCTCGAAACGGTTGGCGAGGGCATAGTCGAGCGCCGCAATCAGACCCGCGTACTCGGCGTAGTTGTTGCTGCGGACTCCCAGGCACCCGGAGAGGTTCGCCAGAACCTTACCCTCCCCATCCAGGATGTGAGCCCCGTAGCCGGCGGGCCCGGGATTGCCACGCGATCCGCCATCGACGTAGGCCACCAGGCTTTTCAACCGCTTCTCTCCTCCTATTTCGACTCGATGGATGCGTCCGGATCCCAGTAGAGAAAGCGATCGCAGCTGTCGCAGTGAACGATCTGCTTCCCGGCCATGACCTGACCGAGCACACTCGGGCGAATCCGCACGTGACACCCCTGGCAGTTCTCTTTGGCTCGAGCCAGAGCCACACCCTTGCGCAGCGTGGAAATCTTGCGATAGGTGCCGTAAACCTCCGGGGCAATCAAGGCAATCAGGGCACCGGCCTCTCCCTGGCGACGGTCCAACTCGATTCTTGTCTCCTCCATCTCTTCTTGCACCGCCTGCTTTTCCCGAGCGACCTGAGCACTTTCCTGCTGAAGCCGCTGCTCCAACAGCAGCCGTTCCTCCCGCAGACCCTCCTCTTTTTCCATGTTGACCAGGATCTCGTCCTCCATCTTGCCGATTCGCTCACCGTGAAAGTCAATTTCGTGCAGGAGCGCCTTGTACTGTTCGTTGGTCTTCACATCGGAAAGCTGGGAGCGGTACTTGGAAATCCGTTCTTCGATGATCTGTATTTCCCCTTCGAGCTGGCGCCGCTCGGCGGCAATCCGATCCAACTCCGCCGCCTGGTGGTCCAGCAGGCTCCTGGTTGCACCCAATTGCTCCTCCATGGCGGCTATCTGCCGGGGTAGCTGCTCGAGCCTGCCGGTGGCATGCCGGATTCGAGTTTCAAGCTCTTGAAGCTCGATGAGTTTTTCTATGACCGGATGCATGAATGAATCTGTCAGGGAGGAATGGTGGGCCCAGTAGGACTCGAACCTACGACCGGCCGGTTATGAGCCGGCGGCTCTAACCAACTGAGCTATGGGCCCAAACTGGAGAACAGGGGTGGTCCACCGCTTGTGTTCTGTCTCAGGCGCAAGCTTGCCCTATCCTGTTTCCGAGACAGGACACCGGTTCCGGCGGCCTACTCCTGGGTGGTGCCATCCATAAAGGGTCTCAATTTTCGGCTGCGAGAAGGATGACGCAGCTTTCGCAAGGCCTTGGCTTCAATCTGGCGGATGCGCTCGCGGGTGACCGCAAAGTTCTGTCCCACCTCTTCCAGCGTGTGATCGCTCCCGTTGTCCAGGCCGAAGCGCATCTTGATGACCTTTTCCTCTCGGGGAGTCAGCGTCTGCAAGACGTTTTCGGTCATCTCCTTCAGGTTGATGTTGATTACGGCTTCCGCCGGGGAGACGGCCTGACGGTCTTCGATGAAGTCGCCCAAGTGGGAATCCTCCTCTTCCCCGATGGGAGTTTCCAGTGAAATGGGTTCCTGGGCGATCTTGAAGACCTTGCGCACCTTTTGCACGGGAATGTCCATCCGGGCAGCGATCTCCTCCGAGGTCGGCTCTCGTCCGTATTCCTGAACCAGGCTGCGGGAGGTGCGGATCAGCTTGTTGATCGTCTCGATCATGTGCACGGGAATACGAATGGTCCGGGCCTGGTCGGCGATGGCGCGGGTGATGGCCTGACGAATCCACCAGGTGGCGTAGGTCGAAAACTTGTAGCCTCGACGGTACTCGAACTTGTCCACCGCTTTCATCAGGCCGATATTGCCCTCCTGGATCAGATCCAGGAACTGGAGCCCGCGATTGGTATATTTCTTGGCGATGGAGACCACCAGACGCAGATTCGCCTCCACCAGTTCCCGCTTGGCGCTGCTGGCCAACCTCTCGCCGTCCTTGATGGCCTGGAGCGTCCGCTTGAGCTCAATGCTCCGCGTCTGAGTTTCACGCTCCAGGGCGGCGGTCTCTTCCCTGATCAGGCTCAATTCCCTCTTGAGCGCGACCGCCGTCTTGCCTCGGCTGTGGGAGATCCTCCGCTGCAGGTGGGCTGCCTTCAGCTCCAAGGGGCGCAAGCAGTCCCCCTGGCGCCGAATCAGTTCGATCAGCCGGACATTCTCGGCGGGGGTCAACCCCAATTTCCGCAAGGCCTTGGAGATCCGAACCCGGTGTCGCATGAACTCAAAGCGCCGCTTTCGAAAGGAGCGTCCCTGTCTGGACTTCGGCGTCTTCTGCAATCCCTGCAGAATCTGATCGTGCTTTCGACGCCAGCGCTGCATCCGCCTGATGCTGCGCAGCGCCTCCCGAAGCCGTTCCTCCAGGATCTCCTGGGTGAGCACGTCATCATTCAAGACAATGGTGTCGTTGATGGACCGTTCTCGCCGCTGGAGCTGCAGCCCAAGGTCGATCACCTCCTTGATGGCGATGGGTGACCGAGACACGGCTTTCAGGACATTCAGCTGGCCCCGTTCAATCTTTTTCGCGATCTCCACCTCCCCCTCCCGGGTGAGCAGGGGGACCGTTCCCATCTCCCGCAGGTAAAGGCGAACCGGATCGTTGGTCTTGTCCAGCACGCCCGGGGTCAAGTCCAGACTGGGCTCCTCGTTGGTCTCCCTTTCAAAGCCCATCTTCTCCGTGCCTGTCGTCTTGGGATCGCCGTCGATGACTTCAATGCCCTGGGCGCGAAATACGGCAAACATCTCGTCGAGCTCTTCCGAAGAGGTCACATTGCCGGGAAGCAGATCGTTGACCTCGTCGTAGAGCAGGTAGCCTTTCTCCTTGCCCAACTCGATTAACTGCTTGACCTCGTCGTACTTGTCCTCGAGGTTGACACTAAGGTTGCGCTCGAGGTTTTCAATGGCGTCGTTTTCTTCCATGTTGGACATGACCATCCTTTTTCTCATCCTTCTCCCTGCAGGCCCAGGCAATCGTGAGCGCCCTCAGCCGGCAATGGACAAGATGAGTTTGGTTTTTTTTGAAACAAGACTGGCAACCAGTTCAAAGTCCTCGGCGCGGTCGGCCTGTACGATCTGCCGTTGCAGACGGGCAACCTCGTCTTCCACTTTCTTGCGTGCCAGCCACTCCAGACAACCGTCGACCTGCTGCTGGTCTACTTCCTCAAAAACAGCTTCGCTGATCCAATTCTGCTCGCGGGCCCCGGGAAGCGACTCCCTCAGGCGCTCCGCCTCGACCCGCCCCTCTTTCCTGTAGAGAGCAACCATGGCGCTAAAGACGACTTCCGACTCCATTCCCACGTGAACCTGCGAGCGCTCCAGTTGTTCCACGATTTCGCCGGCCTCCCGATCGAGGTCCAGAATGACTTTGATCAGTTGCCGCTCGGCCGGACCCAGGGAGGGCTTGCGAGAGCGTCCCAGCTCCAGTTTCCTGGGGCCGCCGCCGGCCGCCTTGTGCAGTTCCGCCCGAACCGCGGTTTCCTCCACCTGGAAATACTCCGCCAACCGCCGGGTTTTCTCCTCCCGCTCTATACGGTTGGAGACGCGGGCCAGATAGGGCAACAACTCTTCGATGGCGGCAACCTTCCCCTCGATGGTCTCCAGGGGATACTTTTCCCGAGCGCGTGCCAGCAGGTACTCGAAGTCGCTGGGCGCCCGCTCCAGCAATTGCCTATAGGCGGCGGCCCCATGGCGCCTGATGTAGGCATCGGGATCGAGCCGATCGGGCAGAGCCAGGACACGCACGCCGAAACCGCCCTGCAACAGGAGGGCAAGCGATCGAAGAGTGGCCGAATCCCCGGCTTCGTCGGGATCGAAATTCACCACCACCTTTTTGGTGAAGCGGCCAAGCAATCGGACCTGGTCTTCGGTCAGACTGGTCCCGCACACGGCGGCCGCATTTTCAATTCCGGCCTGATGCAGCGCAATGCAGTCCAGGTAACCCTCCACCAGAACGGACCGGCCCTGTCGTCGAATGGATTCCCGCGCCAGGTTGAGGGCGTAGAGCGTTCGGCTCTTGCCGTACAGAGAAGTCTCGGGCGAGTTCAGGTACTTGGGCTGCTCCTCTCCCAATGCCCGGCCCCCAAAGCCCACGATTTTACCCGCCTCGTTCCAGATGGGAAACATCACCCTGCCTCGAAAACGGTCAAAGTGCCTTGAATCCCGCTCATTTCGCTGGATCAACCCGCTCAGACGCAACTGATCCAGGGAATACCGGTCTCTCAGCTCCTGAAGCAGCCCATCCGACCGCCTGGGGGCGTAGCCGATGCCGAAGCGTTCCTGAATCTCGGGAGTCAGACCCCGAGCTTCCAGATAGCGTCGAGCCAGCCGGGCGCCGCCGCCGGCCAATTCCCGGCGGAAGTACCGGCCGGCCTTGTCCTGAATCTCGAGCAAAGTCCGGCGCTCGCCGGCTTTGCGTTCGCTCGAGCGACTCCGGCTGTCTATCGGGATACCGTATCGCTCTCCCAACCATCGAAGGGCATCAGCGAACGTCAACCCCTCCATCTTCTCCACGAAATGGATCACGTCTCCCTTGGCGTGGCAGCCGAAACAGTAAAAGAACTGCCGTTCCACGTGGACGTGAAAGGATGGAGTCTTCTCGGAGTGAAAGGGGCAGAGCCCGATGAAGTTGCTCCCGGACTTGCGCAGCCGGACATGCTCTCCAACGATCTGCACCAGATCGGCAGCGCTCTTCACTCGATCTATTCCGTCGCCGGCCAAGTTCATGCTCACCTCACCGGAACCCAGGCCCGCATTTCTCACCGGTTCCGGACCCACCGCAGTTCGGGTCAGACATGGAGGGAGACCACCGTCACTCCGTTTCCTCCCTCATGGGATGCAGCCGGATGAAATTCGGAAACATGGGACTGGTCGGAAAGCCACTCGGAAATGGCCCGGCGCAACACGCCCATGCCGCTGCCGTGAATCAGGCGAACCGGAGACATAGAAGCCAGCAGCGCGCTGTCCAGAAACTTGTCGGCCCTCCGAATGGCCTCGTCCGCCGTGCACCCGACCAGATTGATCTCGTTGGAGGGCAGCTCCCCGGACTGCAACCGGACCGAGACTCCGCGGGAGCCTCCCCTAACCGGAGGGGGCGGACCGCTGTCCAGCCCCACCGGCTCCAGTTCCTCGCCCTTCAACACACACTTCAAGGCCCCCACATCCACTTCCCAAGAGCCTTCTCCTCTAGGTCCGGTGATGGTGCCGATCGAACC
Organism: Candidatus Versatilivorator vitaminiformans; assembly: GCA_027493295.1. Lineage (GTDB taxonomy): Bacteria > Acidobacteriota > Terriglobia > Versatilivoradales > Versatilivoraceae > Versatilivorator > Versatilivorator vitaminiformans. The sequence continues at coordinate 13,485 of JAPVWS010000271.1, forward strand.
CAGGCGGGCCACTCGCACCCGGACTCCGGATCGAATTCCCTCCCCGGGGGCTTTCTCTCTCTCCGGCAACCCGGGGCCGGAGCTTTCAGCCGGCCGCGAGCCGTTGACCTGGACCTCTTCCAGATCCCTGGACCTTCTGCGAACTTCGCTTCGCAGCCTGGCTTCTTCAAACCGGTCCCGGATCCTGGCCAGGAGTTGCGCTGCCTCTTTCTCGAAGCGCTGGCGCGCCTGCTTGCGGCAGCGGGCGATCTCCCGGCTCCTGGATTCTTCCAGTTCCCGCTGCTTTTTTTCAAGCGCCGCCCTCTGATCCTTCAGCCCAGCCTGTTCCAATTCCAGTCGGTTCCGCAGCCGGGTAGCCTCCGTGAGCTGCTGGCCGAGCGCCCGAGCGTATCCGGCAATCTCCCGCTCCGGTTCGGAAACCAGTCCTCGGGCACGGGCGATCAACGTCTCCGGAAGTCCGAGCTGACTTGCCATGTCGATCCCGCTGCTGTTGCCCGGAATTCCCTGGATCAGCCTGTAGGTGGGGCGCAGGTCGGCCTGCTCGAACTCCACACTGGCATTGACCACCCGGTCGGTCTGAAAGGCATACCTCTTGAGCCCGTTGAGGTGGGTTGTGACTACGGTCAGGATGCCTCGGGAGCGAAGATCCTCCAGGATGGCGGTTCCCAGAGCGGCTCCCTCGCCCGGGTCTGTGCCCGTTCCCAACTCGTCGAGCAACACCAGCGCCGGAGGAGCGACCTCCTCCAGGATGCTGCGAATCTTTCCGAGATGAGCGGAAAAGGTGCTCAGGTCATCGGTCATGGACTGGCGGTCGCCGATATCGGCGAATATCTGCCGAAACAGGCCGATCCGGGCCGATGCGGCAGGAATGGGAATCCCCGAAAGCGCCATCAGGGTCAACATGCCGACGGTCTTGAGGGCAACCGTCTTCCCGCCGGCATTGGGACCGCTGATCACCAGGACCTGACTGCGTTCCCCCAGATTTACCGAAACGGGAACGATCTCCCGTCCCTGCTCCTTCAGGTGCATCTCCAGCAGGGGGTGGCGTCCCCTCTCGATCTCAAGTACCGGACCCGTGTCGAGCTCGGGAAAAACGCATTGGAATTCCCGGCAGAAGCGAGCCTTGGCAAAGCTGAAATCGAGGACGCCTACAAACCGGGCCGCCGCCTGCAACTCCGGCAGATGCTGCCGGATGGCCTGCGTCAGCGCCCGAAGGACGCGAAGAACCTCTTCAGCGACCTGTTCCTTGAGTTGGATCAGCCGGTTGTTGAGCTCGACACTCTGCAACGGTTCAATGAAGAGTGTCGAACCGGTGGAGCTGCTCCCGTGGACCACACCGGGAAAAGCCCTCTTGCGATCGGTGCGCACCGGGATGACGAACCGCTCGTTGCGGACGGTCACCACCTCATCCTGCAGCGAGCCGGTCTTCTCCCCTCCCCGCAGCAGGTTGACCAATGAACGGCAGATGCGGGATCTAAGGCCGGCGACCTGCCGCCTCAGGGTGCGCAACCGGGGACTGGCCCCGTCCTCAAGCTCGCCCGTGGGACCGATCTTTCCGGCCAGTTGGGAAATCAGTCCGCTCAGTTCGCCGACCTGACTGCAAGCCAGTCCGGAGAGAACAGGGAACTGCCGACCGGCGGCCTCAAGAGCCTTGCGGCCGGCCCCGGCCACCTCGGCCAGGTCGAGAACCGTCCGGATTTCGCCAGGATCCAGGACGGCTCCATGCACCCCGAGCCTGCCGAAGATCGGGCCCACCTCCACCACCCGGTGGAACCGCAAGGGTTGCCCCGATTCAAGCATCTCCAGGCACTCGCGCACCATTCGGAGTTGCTTGCGTACTTCTCCCAGGTCCCCGGCGGGGATCAGCCCGTCAAACCGCTGGGACCCCAAGGGACAATCGGCAAACCCGGCGACGACCCGCTTCAGGTCTCGATAGTCCAGGACATCCAGGTCGGAAACGGTCATTGAAAATCAGAGGAAATTCAAAATCCTTAATTTTCCGTCCGCCGCCACCTCCTGTCAACATCGCCTGCTTTTATTTCTGAGACAGGACACTAGATTCAACGGACCACGGAATGACAGGTTCCCATCTCCTCATGCTCGAGGCTCCGCTCCTCAAGCTGGATGGTGGAGTGCTCGATCTGAAACCGATCCCGCACGATGGCGCTGAGACGCTCCAGGACCTGGTGGGTTCTCCGGTCGCCTGACAGCACCGCGTGGCAGCTCATGGCGTGAAACCCCGATGTGAGGGTCCAGACATGCAGATCGTGGATCGAGTCGACGCCTTCGACCCGGCACAACTCTTCCTGCACGGCAGCCAGGTCGATGTGCACGGGAGCCGCCTCCAGCAGGATGTTGACCGAGTCCCTGACCAATCGCCAGGCGTTGTAGAGGATGAGGGAGGCCACCACGATGCTGGCCAGGGGATCGGCGAGGTACCACTGCTTGTAGACCATCAGCAGGCCTGCCACAATGGCTCCCACCGAGCTCAGGGCGTCTCCGGCCACATGCAGGAAGGCGCTGCGAACGTTCAGACTGGCGGATTGGGAACCATGCAGGAAATAGGCGCTCGCCAGGTTGACGGCCAACCCCAACGAAGCGATCAGCAGCATCCATCCGCTCTTAACCTCCTGGGGATTCAAGAGCCGGTGGTAGGCCTCGTAGAGGATCCCGAGGGAAATCACCACCAGGGTCACTCCATTCAGCAAGGCCGCCAGAATCTCTGCCCGGTGATACCCATAGGTCTTGGAGGCCGTGGCCGGACGGCCCGCGCACCAGAGAGCAAACAGGCTCAGGCCCAGAGCTGCCGCATCCACCAGCATATGCCCAGCGTCGGCGATGAGAGCCAGGCTTCCGGTATAGAGTCCACCCAGAAACTCGATCACCAGATAGGTGGTGGTGAGAAGAAGGGCGATTCGCAGCGCCCTGAGAGGCGAAGACCCCCGGCCGGCTCGCCCTTCACCTGGACGGTGGTGGTGATGATGATAGGCCATGACTTGTCCCGAGGGGGTCGACCGCCGGACCGGCCGGCTATCTCCCCCCATTATAGCGCCGGCAACTGCCCGATGCTCGAACGCGACCAACAACGCGTCGCTCTGCCCGTACCGACGACATTCACTCCCGTGGCGCCGCGTTGGCCCCCCTCCGGCTCGACTGCGGGCTGAATTCCCTATGTGGCGGTCTCGCCGATTCCGTCCCCCCCACCGGTTCGACTGCGGGCGGAGCCCTTGTCTCACCGACTCCCCCTCAAGGGGGGAGTGATTGTTGAGGCCTGCAACAACCTCCTTGCCCAATTCCCGGGCGAGAGTAGGGGGCGTTGTCCAATGGGCTGACGCCCACGGGTCGATTGGACTCTCCGAACTGCCACCCGGGGAATGATTCCAATAGACAAGCACGTTTCCTCTTGCCGTGTTGTGGGTTTGGGGAGAGCTGCGAATGCTGCGGTTGACGTGGGTTACCCGGCGTGACGCCACCTACGGGCCATCCTTATAGAGCTGCGTAGCTGCGGCCCAGGGTAGCCCCGGGCGGCAGCCCGGGGTCGTATGGGTTCACCGCCAACCCAGCCGCGAATGCGGCGGCAGTGAAAGTTCCAGAATCGTTCATCGTCGTCCCGTACTGTCCACAACTGTCTTTATTGTCAGTATGTTATCTGTGTCTTCCAGTGACCCTACCCGCTCACATCATCCCTTGCAATCCACTGCCATCCCCCATATAATGTGGGAATGGATGCAGTAATCAACTCCACCCGGCTGCTACCCGGGACGAAGC
>JAPVWS010000272.1 GCA_027493295.1 Candidatus Versatilivorator vitaminiformans
TGTCTCACCGCCTTCTTCACGGGGGCGGTGCTGGCTCTGCAGACTTCCAACACGCTTTCCTCGTTCGGGGCGGTCGGCTACACCGGTCAACTGGTGGCGGTATCCCTGGTAAGGGAGCTGGGGCCGGTGTTGACGGCGGTGGTGGTTGCCGGACGTGTCGGCTCCGGCATCGCCTCGGAGCTGGGGTCGATGCTGATCGGCGAGCAGATAAACGCCATGCGGTCTCTCGGCACCGACCCGATCAAGAAACTGGTGACACCGCGGGTGGTGGCCTGCACTACCATGGTTCCGGTTCTGACCGTGATTGCCGACCTGGTCGGCATTATGGGTGGGTTTTTCGTGGCCACGATTTTTCTGGGGATCAGCCCCTCCCTCTTCCTGACGTCCGCCTACGACCGTTTGGACTATGCCGACCTGGTGCAGGGGCTGGCCAAACCTCCCATATTCGGTTTTCTCATCGCCATTGTGGGCTGCCACCGGGGACTGGGAACCTGGGGAGGCACGGGTGGGAAGATCGACCACTCAAGCCGTGGTCACCTCCATGATTCTGATCTTCATCTCCAACTTTTTCATCACCCGCATCCTCCTGACCATCCTGTGATGAACCAACGCCACGACCATAGAGATGAAGCTCCCGCCATAGAGCTGAAGCACGTCACCAAGTACTACGACGACACGCCGGTGTTGAAGGATATTTCCTTCTCCGTAGAGCGCGGGGAAACCAAGATCATCCTGGGAGGCAGCGGCTCGGGAAAATCCACCATTCTCAAATTGATTATCGGCCTGGTTCAGGCAGACGAGGGAGAAATCTGGGTGGAAGGCCGCAACATCACCCGCTTTGGTGAAAGGCCTCTGATGGAGGTCCGCAAGCGCATCGGCATGGTGTTTCAGGAGGGGGCGCTGTTCGACTCTCTTTCGGTGGCGGAGAATGTCGGTTTTCGGCTCTACGAGCAGGCTGAGTTGGAAGAGGACGAGGTCCTGGAGGTCGTAAGGAAGACCCTCGGATTCGTGAACCTGGAAGACGCCATAGACAAGATGCCCTCGGAGCTTTCAGGCGGCATGCGCCGGCGAACGGCCATCGCCAGGGCCTTGGTGGGGACCCCCAACATCATGCTGTACGATGAGCCTACGGCCGGATTGGACCCCATAACGGCCCGAACCATCAACGAGCTGGTCATCAAGTTTAGAGACCTGGAGGATGTCAGCTCCATCTTTGTCACCCATCGCTTGAACGATGCCTATACGCTTGCCAATGAACGCTTTATCCAGGAAAATGGTCGTTGGATCGTCCGCCGGGAGCTCACCGATCCCGGCCGAATCAATACGCACTTCATCATGCTCAAGGACGGAGAAATCATTTTCCAGGGAACCGACAAGGCGCTGAGGCACAGCCGCGATCCATACATCAAGAGATTCCTTATTTGAGAGGAGGTAGCATGGCTCGACAATCAATGGCTTGGAAAGAACTGCGTGTCGGTATTGTGGCCATATCAGGCTTCGTGATCCTGGCAGCCGCCCTGGTGCTGGTCAGCGGCGGACGGGGGCTTTTCACGCCCAAATACACCGTCAAGACCCACCTTGAAAACGCCTCCGGGCTGCGCAGGGGATCCTTGATCTGGCTGGCAGGGGTTGAGGTGGGCAGCGTGGGTGAGGTTCGCGTCTCCCGCTCGGACGATCCCGGCAGGGCCGTCGAGGTCCACATGACAATCGATCGGGCCTTTCAGCAGTCCATTCGCCGGGACTCGCAAGCCACGCTGGGTTCCATCGGCCTACTGGGGGACAAGTACATCGAGATCTCCCGCGGATCCCAATCCGAGCCGGTGGTCTCGGACGGTGGCGAGATCGACGGCTCTTCCCCACCCGACATCAAGAGAATCATCCAGGGGACCAACGACCTGATGGCCAACGTCGGCGACCTGGTCGAGAGAGTCACCGGAATCGCCGGCAAGATCAACGTCCAGGAAGGGACCCTGGGGAAGCTGATCAACGACCCGGGCATTTTCAACAACCTCACCGGAACAACCGAGGAGCTGCAGGATCTGGTCAAAAGGATCACAGCCGGAGAAGGGACCATTGGACAGCTCGTCTCGGACCCCCGGCTCTACGAGGAACTGAGTCAGACGCTTCAATTGGGCCAGAACGTGGTGACCAAGGTGGATTCGGGGGAGGGAACACTGGGCAAGGCGGTCAACGATCCCGCAATCTATGACCGGGCCGAACGCATGCTGGCCAGATTCGAAAAGGTGGTGAAGAGAATCGAGGATGGAGAGGGATTCCTGGGCCGCTTGTCCAAGGACGACACGCTTTACAGTCAATTCAATCAAAGCCTTGGGAAGTTCTCCAATGTGGCCGAAAAAATGAGCAACGGGGACGGGACCGTTTCCAGGCTTCTGAAAGACCCCTCCCTTTACTCCAATCTCGACCTGGCGTCGGCCGAGCTGGTGAAGTTCATGCACGACCTCCGGGAAAATCCCAAGAAGTACCTGCGCATCAAGTTGAGCTTGTGGTGATGCCCCGGCCGCGTTTTTGGCGAGGGTGACAGCCGCGGGTCGTAGCGGGCTGCCGCCAATCGCCGCAGCCTTCCCGTCGTCCGCCGGCGGTCCGAAGCCGAGGAGGCTCAATGTCGGCATGCTTTGACTGTTCAGTCGATCAGGACTATTATTGGCGGCTTCCCGAGGCCGAAAAACGACTCCCATGACCATCGACATCAAGAGGAAACTGGAAGAAGAAATTCGTGTGATTCAGCACGAGTTGACCACGGAGCTCCCCAGGGAGTTGAAGAAAGCCATTGCGCTGGGGGACCTGAGCGAAAACGCGGAATACCAGTCGGCCAAGCAGCGGCAAGAGATCCTCAACGCCAAGTTGGCTCAGCTCCGCAAGAGATTGGCCGACGTGGCCATGATCAATTTCGACAGGATACCCAAGGACCGCGTTTCTTACGGATCCATCGTCGTGCTGTACGACCTTCAGAAAAATGCCGAGATCACCTACAAGCTGGTGTCGGCTGAAGAGTCAAACATTCAAAAGGGACTGATTTCGACAACCTCCCCCATCGGGCGGGGCCTGCTGAACAAGAGGGAGGGAGACACGGCCAGGGTACAAACGCCGGGCGGCCTCAAGGAATTCGAGATCTTGAGCCTCACCACCCTTCACGATCAATCAGGGACCACCGAATAGTCCGCCATGCTGAGCCAAACCATCGGCAGGATATGCAGAGCCATCCTCAACCTCATGGTCAGGGGTATTTCCCTGCTGGGCGTCAGTCCCAATGTGCTCACCTTTGTCGGATTTCTGATCACTCTGGTGGCGGCCTGGTTTCTGGCCCAGGGGAGGTTCTTCGATGCCGGGATCGTGATCATATTCTCGGGCATCTTCGACATGCTGGACGGGCGCCTGGCTCGGGTAACCAACAGAGTCACCAAGTTCGGCGCGTTCTTCGACTCGGTCCTGGACCGCTACTCCGATATGGCCCTCTTCCTGGGACTGCTGATTCACTACGCCCGAGCGGAACAGATGACCTATCTGCTGCTCTCCGGCATCGTCATGATCGGCGCCGTCATGACCAGTTATACCCGCGCCCGGGCCGAGTCATTGATCGAGCGCTGCAAGGTCGGCTTCATGGAGCGTCCGGAGCGGCTGGTTCTGATCATCATCGGCGCCCTGTCCGGCAGGATGGCTCCGGTTCTGTGGGTTATGGCCGTCATGAGCAACCTGACCGTCATCCACCGCATTGTCTACACCTGGAAGCAAGCCCCCCGGGAAAGCCCCGAAGCACAGCCTGCCCCTTCCCCAAGTTCCGATCCGGCTCCGCCGAAACCCCACGAATCCGCGCCCCAGGGCCTCCACTGATTTCCCTTGCGGAAATCTGACAAGAGGCTCAATTGGTGCTAAAATATCCTTAGATTGTCGGTTCACCAGGATTGATCATCGGCGGTGACGACCAAGAGAGGAGCGAGTTCGATGAAGCGTAGGCTCAGGCAGCTACTGGCCATGACCTTGGCGGCATTTCTCGGATTCGGGATCCACAGTCCCCTTCTGGCCGAAGAGAAAAAAAAGAAGCAGAAGAAGAATGCGGACTTGGAGAACGTCGGCAACCGGGAAATCAACAAACGCAGCTTGAACTTCTACTCGATCGAGCGGGAGATCGCCCTGGGCAAGCGGCTGTCCATGCAGATCGAGCAGCAGGTCAAGCTGGTCACCGACCCGGAAATCAATGAGTACGTGAACCGCGTCGGCCAGAACCTGGTTCGCAATTCCGATTCCAAGGTGCCGTTCACCATCAAGGTGGTGGATTCCGACCAGGTCAACGCTTTCGCTCTGCCCGGCGGATTCTTTTACGTCAACTCCGGGTTGATCACCTCGGCAGACTCGGAGTCGGAGCTGGCCGGCGTGATGGCCCACGAAATAGCCCACGTCACCGCTCGCCATGGGACCGAGAACGCCACCAAGGGCCAGATCGCCAACTACGCCATGCTGCCCTTGATCTTCATGGGCGGCGCCCTCGGTTACGGTCTCTACCAGGCTGCCGGATTCCTGATCCCCCTGCAGTTCCTGCATTTCAGCCGGAAAGCCGAAACCGAAGCCGATTTTCTGGGGCTGCAGTACCTTTACAAGACCGGGTACGATCCGACCTCCTCGGTTTCCTTCTTCGAGAAGATTCAGTCTCTGGAGAAAAAGAAGCCGGGCAAGCTGGCCAAGGCGTTTCGCACGCATCCCCCGACCGGCGATCGTATCGCCAAGACCCAGAAAAACATCGCCACCATTCTCCCGGAAAAGGATCAGTACGTCATCAACACCTCGGAGTTCGGCAGGATCAAGGCCAAGCTCCTGGCCCTGGAGAATGCCAGCAGACCCAAGAAGGACGAAAAATCGGGCCGCCCGTCCCTGAAGCGGCGCACCAGCGGGGAGGTGGAGGAAGTCTCGGACGACCCGGCGGACGACGAGGAGCGTCCCACCCTCAAACGCAGAAAATAGGACATCCAAGGAAACGCCAAACAAAAAAGCCAGCGACCTTTCGGCTCGCTGGCTTTTTTTGTTTGAGGATTCGACAGGAGTCGAATCGGGCTACAGCTTCTTCAACTCATCGGCGTAGTATTTGCGATAGAGGATGTCCCACTCCAGGCTGCCTTCGGGAACCGTCTTTTTCTGGGACTCGATCTTCCTTCTGGCTTCCTGGTCCAGACTCTCCTCCTTCTTCATCTCCTCGTTCAGAATCTTCACGATTTCGAGGCGAATGGTATTTCGGTCCTCGACGAATTCCACCTCGTCGCGAACCACAAGCTCATCCGTCACCACATGAGCCAGCTTGTTGATCTTGTCGCGGCTCAAGCGCATGGGGGCTTAAAGAATCACCTTCTTTTCCTTGACCAGCCGGTTCTTCACCATCTTGAACATCTCGTGATAGGACACCCCGGTTTGTCGCATGTGTTCCGCGTATTGATGCAGCAGGTTTCTGGCCTCGTCGTTGATGCGATCCTCCACGCTCAGTTCTTCGTCCATCACCGCCAGCACCTGGTCCCGCAGAGGGGACTGAACGGGAATCTCGATCATTTCCCGCTTGATCAACTCATTCACAACCCGCTGCGAGAGGTAGCGGACATATTCCTTTTGCAGCCCCATAGGCGCGGTAGATGGCGGGGCCGACGGGACTCGAACCCGCGACCTCTGACGTGACAGGCCAGCGTTCTAACCAACTGAACTACGACCCCGCGTAAATGACTCCTCACCCTGGTGGGCGGTACTGGGCTCGAACCAGTGACCCCATCCTTGTAAGGGATGTGCTCTCCCAGCTGAGCTAACCGCCCGTTACAGCCCGGCGAGCCCGGCTCAAAACGGACTGGAATATACAATGGTTGGTACCCGAAGTCAAGGAACCGAACCGGGGCTTTAGCGCGCGGCAAAGCGCGGCAGAGAACGGCGGCCACGGCCATCTCCAACGATCCTCAAGCGGACCTTGACAGCCCTGTGAGTTGCCTCTAAGATAGCTCAGTTTTTGCGGGGGCCGTTAGCTCAGTTGGTAGAGCATCTCCCTTTTAAGGAGAGGGTCGCTGGTTCGAGCCCAGCACGGCTCACCAGACCCAACCGTGACCGAAACCTGCAGCCGGCCTGACCTCCACACGGGCTGCCTGCCGAACCCACCTCCACGTCCCGTTCGTCTAGTCTGGCCTAGGACACCGCCCTTTCACGGCGGCAACAGGGGTTCAAATCCCCTACGGGACGCCATATTTTTCAGTTTCAGTAGTCGATCCATCCCGCAGAGCGCATGGCCAGATGCAGCCAGGAGGAGCTCCAGGGGCCCGGGCGTCCGATCTCCTTGTGCCCGCTCATGGCAAAGCCAATCGAGGCGAGCGAGACGATCAACAGCAGATAGGCAATCCACCTGTAGCGACGAATGGGCAAAACCTGCCGGACGACCGCGGGGAGCGTGAGCAACCAGAAGGGGATCAACCAGAATAGCCAACGCGCACCCTGGCAGTTCCCTCCGTAGTTGTTGGTGTGCAGCGTGTAGAAGACCACCATGGCCGCGGTGAGCACCCCGTCACGGAACGGCTTCCAG
>JAPVWS010000273.1 GCA_027493295.1 Candidatus Versatilivorator vitaminiformans
CTAGAATGAACCCCTGCTTAGGTGCAAATAGACCCGAGTGTAACCGAAAAACCGGGGACTTGGTTTGAGCCCGAGAGCCCTTCCCATTCTTGTCTTCATGTTGTCCGCCGGCCCGGCCCAGGGACTGGCGGCCGACGCCCCGCTGCCTGAAAAAGCCCAGGCTGTCCTGCAGCAGCATTGCCTGTCCTGCCACGGGGAGACGCGCATCTCGGGCCTGGATCTCCGCCAGCGGGAGTCCCTGCTCAAGGGCGGCAACAGCGGTCCCGCCATCGTTCCCGGACACCCGGAAGAGAGCCTGCTCTACCGGGCCGTCCTCCAGACCGGAGAGTTGAAAATGCCGGTGGGAGGCACTCTCTCGCCGGAGGAAACGGAGGTCCTGAGAGAGTGGATCCGGGCGGGGGCTCCCTGGGAGGAAGACCCTCATGGTTCCAACGGGATTTCCAACTGGTGGTCGTTTCAGGCCCTGGGCGACCCCGAGGCGCCCGACGTGCGCAATCCGGGCTGGGTTCGGACGCCGGTGGATGCCTTCGTGCTGCGCAAGCTGGAGGAAAAAGGTCTGGACCCGGCGCCCCGCGCCGGCAAGCTGACGCTGCTCCGCCGGGCCAAGTTCGACCTGCACGGCCTACCTCCCACCGAGGAGGAAATCGAGCACTTTCTCGGCGACAAGGCTCCCGGGGCTTTCGTCCGGCTGGTGGACCGCCTGCTGGCCTCGCCCCGCTACGGGGAGCGCTGGGGCCGCCACTGGCTGGACGTCGCCCGCTACGCCGATTCCAGCGGCCTGGACGAAGACATCACCATGCCCTATGCCTGGCGCTACCGGGACTATGTCGTCGACAGCTTCAATCGGGACCTTCCCTACGATCGCTTCGTGAAGGACCAGATCGCCGGCGACCTCTATCCCTCCGACCGGCCGGGGCATCCCAACGTTCGGGCCGTGCTGGGGACCGGGTTTCTGGCGATCGGCCCCCGCGCCATCGCCCAGCAGGACAAGACCAAGATGGTCTACGACCTGGTGGACGAGCAGATCGACACCCTCTCCAAGACTTTCCTGGGACTGACCATCGCCTGCGCTCGCTGCCACGACCACAAGTTCGACCCGATTTCGACCAAGGACTACTACTCCCTGGCTTCCATCTTCGCCAGCACCCGCAGCTTCGGCGTCCTGATACCGCCCGACAAGAAACCGCCCTTCGTGTCCAAGTTCTACTTCGAGCCCCTGGTTCCCAAGGAGGTCCATCAGCGTTACCGGAGCCACCAGGACAAGATCAAGGGGCGGGAGTCACTGATCGAGGCACTGGTGCTGACAGGAGTCGCCGGGAATCTCGAAGCAAAGGTCTATCCCCTTCTGGCCGAATACATGCTGGCGGCCCGGCGTGTCTACCGGCAGGGCGAGCCCTTGAAGCAGGTGGCAGACGCGGAGGATCTGGACCCGCAACTGCTGCAGCGCTGGATCGAATACCTCCAACCGGGCAACGCCTTTCGTCCCTACCTGGAGAAGTGGCACCGGGCCGAGTCCTCCGAGCTTGCCAGGGTGGCGGAGGAATACCAGGATCTCTTCGACAGGTTGTCCGGAGAGTGGCACCAGCGCCTGCGGCAATGGAAGCAGAAGGTGGAGGTGGCCGTTCGTGAGGGTAAGGCCCCCCGCAAGAAACCGGCCTTCTTTGACGAGTTCATTACCGTGGAGGGTCGCTTTTTCAACTCGGTGATCAGTCCTCCTCCCAAGGCCGAGGGGACCAAGGCGGACAGCGGACCCTTCGGGATTCAGGAAGAGGATCGGGAGGAACTGCTTCCCAAGGAGACTCGGGACCGCATCGCCGAACTGAAAAAAGAGGTGGAGCTTCTGGAGGAGTCCTCCCCTCCGGAGCCGCCCCTGGCTTCCGCCGTGGCCGAGGGGGAACCCGTCGACCAGAGGGTGTTCGTCCGCGGCAGTTACCAGACTCCTGGCGAGCCGGTGGCCAAGCAGTTCCCGGTGGTGCTGGCCGGAAGCCGGCAGACGCCCATCACTCAAGGCAGCGGGCGCAGGGAGCTGGCCGAGTGGTTGACCCAGCCGGACCATCCGCTGACCAGCCGGGTGATGGTCAACCGCATCTGGCAGTGGCACTTCGGCGAGGGCCTGGTGCGCACTCCCAACAACTTCGGCACCACCGGCGAAAAGCCCACCCATCCGCGGTTGATGGACTACCTGGCGCGCCGATTGGTTGAGAGCGGGTGGTCCCTCAAGGCCATGCACCGGTTGCTGCTGCTGTCCAATACCTACCAGCAGAGCAGCCAGGCCTCTCCCAAGACCATGGATTCGGACCTGGACAATCGGCTATGGTCCCGAGCCAGACGCCGCAGGCTCTCGGTGGAGGAAATGCGGGATGCCTTCCTGGCGCTGGACGGTTCACTGGATCTGACCCTGGGCGGCACGCTGGCCTCCCGGAAAATGGACTATGCCCAGAAGGGTCCGGAACAGGCCTTTCATCCCAACGAAACCAGCCGGCGCAGCCTCTACGTTCCGGTCATTCGCAACAAGATCCCCGGTGTGATGAAGCTGTTCGACTTCGCCAACAGCTCCTTGAGTTCGGCCAGGCGGACCGAGAGCAACGTGGCCACCCAGGCGCTCTACATGATGAACAGCGAGAACGTGGCCGATCGGTCGCGCTCCCTGGCCAAGCATTTGACGGCGGGCGACGAGGGGGAGGATTCCGGGCGTGTTCGGAGGGCGTACCTGATTGCCCTGACCCGGCTGCCCACGCCGCAGGAGGTGGAGGAGTCACTCGCCTACCTGCGGAATTATCCGGCAGGGACGGGAAAGGACGAAGATTCCCGTCTGGACGCCTGGCAGAGCCTCTGCCGGATTCTGATGACCTCCAACGAGTTCAACTTTGTCAACTGAGGGAACCATGAATCTCCCATCCCGACCCATTTCCCGGCGGGCCATGCTGCGCCGAACGGCCGGTGGATTCGGAGCTCTGGGACTGCAGGCTCTGCTGGCGCAGGACGCCGGCCTGCTGGCCGGCTCCGCGCCTCACAATCCACTCGCTCCCAAGCTTCCCCACTTCAGCCCCCGGGCCAAGCGGGTCATCTTCGTATTCATGCACGGCGGCCCTTCCCAGGTGGACACCTTCGACCCCAAGCCCCGGCTGGACATGGATCACGGCAAGCCCATCCCCTTCAAGCTGTCGCTCCAGTTCTCTACCGAGGATCTGGGCGGCCTGATGAAGTCGCCCTTCGCATTCCGCCGCTACGGTGAGAGCGGCATTCCGGTCAGCGATCTCTTTCGACACGTGGGAGCCCACGCCGACGAGCTGTGCGTGATTCGCTCCATGGTGGGCGAGGGGGTGGACCATGGGGCAGCCCTGCTCCAGCTCAACACCGGCACGCTCAACTTCACCTTGCCCAGCATGGGGTCCTGGATCTTTTACGGCCTGGGGACCGAGAACCAGAACCTGCCCGGTTATATCGAAATCAAGCCCTCCTACTACCACGGCGGGGCCCGGAACTGGCATTCCGGCTTTCTGCCGGGCGCCTATCAGGGGACTCCCATCGGCAACGACACCGACAAGGTGGCGGATATCCGGGACAACCCCATCGAGCACCTGACCAGCGGGAACCTGACCTCCGAGCAGCAGCGCTACGAGCTGGAGATGCTGCAGAAGATCAACCGGCGCAACGCTCTGAACAACGATTTCGATCCCAAGCTGGAGGCTCGCATCCAGTCATTCGAGCTGGCCTTCCGCATGCAGATGGACGCTCCGGACATCCTGGATATCAAGGGAGAAACGGATGCCACCCGGAAGCTCTACGGTCTGGACGACAAGCGCACCCACGACTACGGCTGGCAGTTGCTGCTGGCCCGCCGGCTGGTGGAGAGGGGGGTTCGGGTGGTGCGCTGCTGGCACAGCTACAAGTGGGACCAGCATAGCGATCTGGCGCGGCTGCACGCCCAGAACGCCCGCGAGGTGGACAAGCCCATCGCCGGACTGTTGACCGACCTCAAGGCCCGCGGACTGCTGAAGGATACGCTGGTGGTGTGGGGAGGCGAGTTTGGACGCACGCCCTTCGCCCAGCACGACGGCCGCGACCATAACCCCTACGGATACACCATGTGGATGGCCGGCGGCGGGGTCAAGCCCGGAACCACCTACGGGGCCACCGACGAATTCGGCTATCATGCCGTGGAGGATCGCATGCACATCCACGACCTGCATGCCACCATCCTCCACCTGCTCGGCCTGGATCACGAGGCCCTCACCTACCACCACGGCGGCCGCGA
>JAPVWS010000274.1 GCA_027493295.1 Candidatus Versatilivorator vitaminiformans
GCCCGACCCTCCGCACGGGATCGAGCCGGCCGTGGCCCTCATTCGGGACCATGCCGACTTTCTCAGCCCGGCGGACAAGGAGCAGATCCTGATCAAGACCGCCGACGATTTCTTTTTCAAGCGCAGTTAGTGCCCTGTCTCACCTCGATTGCCTTCCTTGCGGAGCCTCGGGACCCCCTTGACTCAAGGCTCCAGTTTCAGAAAGGAGTTTGTCCGATGCAAGCCGGGTTCTCTCGTCGAAGGTTTTTGCGATCCCTGGGCGCCGCCGGGGCCGCCGGATCCATCCTGGGGTCCGCCACCTCTTCGCCGGCCGCGGCCTCCGATTCCCGTTCCGTCCCCTTGATCGCCTCCTCCATGTCCGGCTCTTCCTCGGGATTCGTCCATCCCCAGAAGGTCCTGCTGTGGGAACGAACCCGCAAGGAAGTCCGGGAAGACCTCCAGAGCGGGAACCTCAAGGCCGCCATCGTGCCCACCGGCTCTACCGAGCAGCACAACGAACACCTGGCGCTGATCACCGATGCTGCCACCGCCACCCTTTTCGCGCAACAGGCCGCCCTTCGGCTCTACCCCCAGGTGACGGTTTCCACGCCCTGCCCGGTCGGCTACTCTCCTTATCACATGGCCCGCAAGGGATCCCTTACCTTGCGCAAGGAAACCTTTCTGGCTTACGTCTTCGACGTGATCGAAAGCCTCACCGCACACGGGTTCGGCACCATCCTGGTGGTCAATGGCCACGGCGGGAACCATGGCCTGCTGAAAGGGGCGGTCCCCGAGTGGCGCCGGAAACTGGGAGTCACCCTGGACGCCGTCTCCTACGGGGAAGGTTACACGGACGAGGAGTTGGCCACCTTCCTGACCTCCTACCGGCAGAAGCTGGAAGGAAAGCTGGACACGCTGGCCCGCCAGACCGCGCACAGCCACGCCTCCGAAAACGAAACCTCGATCCTCATGGCAGCCTATCCGGACCGGGTCCGTTTCATCACACTGGAGGAATACGACCAGGCAGGTCTGAACTACGAATCGGACATGCCGCCCAAGGTCTGGGAATATATGGAGCCCTTCGAAGCCCAGCGGACCACCAACCCGGAAAACCCCAGAGACCGCGCCCGCCAGGAGCAGGCGCTGCTGGCAACTCCGGAAAAGGGGGAGAGGCTGATTGCCATGGGCACCCGCTACATTGTCGACAGGCTGCAGCGGATGATGCAGGCCACCGATGCCGGACGCCCCTGGCCGTAGCAACCAATCACCTAGCGCTTCCGTTTTGTTTCAGACCATAGATTTCAAAGAATTTTCCCAAACCACAACCAAGGGTCTGCTGCCGACCGTCCTGGCATTGATGGTTCTCGCCATCCCCGGCGACGGCGGCACCCGTCCGGTGTGCCTGGAGGTTCCTCCCCGATTCGGAAGGCTCCACCAGCCGGTCCGCTCTCCGGCCCCCAGCTTGACGGCCACCAGCCTGAACCTGGCTACCGAGACTTCCTTCCGGAGAATTCTGCGGCACCTGGAACGGGTCGGGCTCCTTCAGTCCGACCTGTTCTTTTTCCAGGAAGTGGAGCACTATCCGGACCGGGGGTCCCTGCCGATCGTCCGATTGGCCGAGCACCTTGGCTACGACTATATCTTCGCCCCGGCTCAGCGAGTCGGCCGAAACGGCGCTCAAGGGCTGGCGATTCTCAGCCGCTATCCCCTGCAGAACCCCAAGGTTGTCCGTCTGCCCCGGTTTGTTCTCAAGGTTAACAACCGCTGCCGGATCGCCTTGACAGCCACCGCGGCCACACCCCTGGGCGCCATCGGCCTCGTCAACCTCCATCTGGACACCCGCATCAACCTGAGGCAGCGCTACCGGCAGCTTCAACCCGTGCTCGAGGCCGCCTCAAGACTTCCCCAAGCCACCCTGATCGCCGGCGACCTCAACACCCAAAACTTTCTCTGGGTCGAAAACCTGCTTCCCCTGCCCTTTCTGCATCGCCAGGTCCGCCCTGTCGTGGCCAGGTTGGAGGCTTCCGGGTACTCGACACCCTTCATCCACACCGGGCGCACCCATGCCTGGGCACCACTCAAGTTGGATTGGATCTTCCTTAGGGGATTGAGGGCGCAGGCCCACCGGGTGCAGAAGATCGGATTCTCCGATCACCGCGCCCTCTGGGTGCAGTTGGTGCCCGACGGGTAACCCGCATTTCTCACCGAGCCTCGGGCCGCTGTCGAATGGGAATGATCCGACCGGGAAAGGGAGGAAACTCAGGACCCGAGGGGTGGTCCGGATCGGGAACGATCCGCCGGCTGCCGCGGTCGAGCCTTCCGATGGCATCCATTAGTGTGGGAGCGATGTCCAGGGTGAGGAAGGCTCCGCCAAGTCTCCGGCCCCGCTTGAGGCCCAGCTCGTCTCCTCCCCAGACCATGAAGGTGGTCTGCGTCTCCAACGGCAGGAACCCACCGTGGCTCCCGGCCGGCTGCTGGCCCATGGTGTTTACGTTCCAACCGTGCCGCATCCAGACGCGGAAGTCGGGGGTAGCCTGTCGGAAGCGGAACCGGAGTGCTCTCGTCAAGTCCTCTCTCCGTCCTGCTCCATCCAGAGTCAACAAGACGCCGGCACGACTCTTGCCGCTCAAGTAGTCCTCAAAGTTGGGCCGGAACAGGTCGGCCAGAATGACCGGGGCCAGGCTGGTTTCCAGCCTGGCCGTCTCCGAGACCCACCGGCGAGGATCGAGCCAGCGCGCCCACAACCGGTCGGGGTATCCGAGAGGATCCCTCGATCCCGCGGCCCCCGCCCCATCGAGCCTTCCCAACTCTCCGCGATTCTTCAGGGGCCCATACCAGAGAGTCCCATCGGTCGCTTCCAGAAGGGCCGCCTGACCGCGATTTTCCGAGGCCATCAGCCACAGCGCCTGCCGGAGCGGCAGTCCCTTCCAGCCGGTCAGATCCTCCGTCGGGATCGAAGCTACAAAGAAGTTAAAGGGGTAGCGGTTCCCAAAGGCATCCGGATTGAGCGCCCGATAGCCGGTTATCAGATCGGGGTAGCTCAGGGTGAGAAAGGGCGCTTCACCCGACTGCGACCAGCGCTCGGAGGCCGGCTTGGCCCAGCCCACGGTGTAGTTGGCGAGTTGCTCCAGGCTGTTGGGGGGACCGAAATACCCTTTGGGGACTACCCCGTCGATTTCGAAACCCGACCGGATGAAACGGCGCCACTCCTCTTCTTCCAACGGTAGCGCCAACAATCGCCGCAGGATGGCTGCCTGGTTCCGATAGAGTCTCGACTCGGAAGCCAGTCGTGAGCCCGCATCCCTGGCCGACGGCATTCCGGCTTCTAGGTGCCGCTCCGACCACGCCTCGAACACCTCCGCGGCTTGTTGCAGAGAGTAGGCATCCGCTTCGAGCCAGGGACGAACCCTTCGGAAGACAGGCTGGAAGATCTCAAACACCCTATCCAGCTTTTCCACGTCATTCTGCAGGCGCAGAGAATCCAGCAGGAGCAGGTGGAGTCGGTTCAGATCGGAATGGCGCAGAAACAGGTCGAATCTCGGATTCCCCATATTGGCGGCAAAGGCCGTGAAGTATCCCTTGGCCCCGAAGGGCACCGTATCGCCGTAGGGAGAGGTCGGGCTCTCGTACACCCTGGCGAAGTCCACCCCGGGAATCGGTCGAGTCAAGGCATGATCGGAATCCTCCACCTCCGGCGACAACACGGTGTGTCCACCGAACTCCGGACGGCGCAGCCAGGGGTTGATGGGAAACCCGTAGTTGATATGGACCGGGTAGAGGTTCATCCCGTGGTCGGAGACCATGGCGACCAGGGTCCGGTTCCGGCGAGCCGTCTGCTCCACCGCCCCCATGACCTCGCCGAACCAGTCATCCAGCTTGACCAGCAGGTGCAGGACCGACCGGTAGGAGCTGTCCAGGTGAAAACGGTGGTCGAGCGTCACGAACAGCGCGGTGATGAAGTCGAGAGTCTCGGAGGGGTCTCCCTCGGCCCGCCACTTGAGCCACTTGGCCAGGGTCAGGGACAGACTCTGGTCCAGGCGCTCGACATGGTCGGGATAGGCCACCAGATGGGAGAGATGCTGGTGCAGTACCGCTCCCGGACTGAACTCCCTTCGGCCGGCCCGGACCAGGAATTTGCCCATGGCCCCCAGTTGTATGGCCGACCGCTTGCGGCTCAAGGTCTGCAGGGAACTCCAGACCCTTTCGGGTGGAAACGCGTCCGGCAGAATCGGGATCCTCAGCAGATCCAGCTCCCAGAGAGCGTGGGTCCGTCCGCTGCCCCTGATCAGCTTTCCCGCCGAATCGAGCAGGCCGTTCAGGAAAACCTTGGAGGTCCCGCTGGCGCGGTTGAAGTAATAGTTCCTTTTGACGATGCTGGGCTGGCCCGAATCGATTTGAGCCCAAACCGGAGCCGAGAGCGGCAGTGTCCCGGTGAAGATGGTTTCGGCACGCACTCCCTGGCGGTAAAAATACTCCTTTATGTTGGGTAGCAGCTCTTCCCTGCCCACCAGCTTCTGAGTGGCCCGGTAGTCTTCGCGGAAGCGCTCCGGAAAGGGCAGCCGCAGGACGGCGTCCGATTGCGGGGACAGAGCCGCCTCGATCAGAAGACCCGGCAGCCCGTCGACCTTGAGCAGAATGATCCTGGCCCGTTGCGCACGGGAGGCAGGCTCGGCCGCGACTTGTTGAGAACCGAGGCAGATACCCAGAACAACGGCGGCCAGCAGACCGGCAATCGTTTGCGGGGCAACTGTCCTCGGAATTCCCGATTTTGAAATCGAATGGTTGATCAAGGAGTCGATTTGGCAGGGAAGGCCGAGGACTGGGAGGCGGGCCCCGAGGGAAAAATCCAGCCTGCCACCTGGTTCCGGTATCCCTCCGGCACAGAGCGTGGGTAAAGCCGCTTGAGATTCTGCAGGAAGCGGCGCGACTCGGGTCGGCTGCGCTGCGGATCGGCGGCGGATAGCCGGTCCCAGGCCTGGAACAGGCGGGGCCAGGTGATCCCGTTCAGGTGTGGTTGCCGATTGAACTCGCGGATCACCTCCAGTGCCCGGTCCAGCACCCGCTGTTGCCGGAAGCGGGCGATGTCCTCGGTGGAGATCGACCGCCTGCCCAGATCAAGCCTCTGCCGAATCCCGTCCTCGTAGACCCTTCGTATGAAAAGGCCCAGCCGACCGGATGCGTTTCGGGTGATCGCCTGGTGCCGCGCCCTGGCGTTCTCGACCTGGCGAGCGAAGGAATCGGCCAGAGGATTGGAGGTGCGCCGATCCAGCATCCTTAGCAGCAGTCCATTGGTGTCCTTGCCGAAATGCCATCCCATTCGAGCAAAGAGCTTGGCGGACTCGATTCCCGAGGACGTCGACCGGGTGCTGAAAAAGGTCACGTCCTTCCTGTCGAGTCCCCAACGACCGATGTAGCGCAGTGCTTGCAGGTGAAGCGGCAAACCGTAGACTGATAGCAGATTCTCGGCCGTATTGCGCAGCACGGCCGTGTCCTGCCTGCGGCCGGGATTGCTGGGTTTGAAGAAGTTCAGCACGATCACGGGACGCAACCTGAAATCGCTGATGAGCACGTAGTAGGCCAGCGGGATCTCTTCTTCGGGATTTTCGTCCATGCGCGCCCGGACTCGCGGATGCTCGAAGGGGTTGTAGCCCAGGTCGAACGGATTGTTCTTGGGCCAGGGCCGAGGTCGTTCAGCCAGATCCGCCTTGCAGATCGACAGGACCGCGGTCCGATAGAGCGGCCAACGACCGTCCAGTCCATAGTGAACTTCCTGGAAACGCAAGCCCCGAAGGGTGGCCCGGCTGTGCAGATAGGCGGCCGCTTTGCCCATCTTTTCTCGCATGCGGGTCTCGAAGTTGTCCACCACCCAGTATTCGGAACGACCACTGACCACGATCCCCAGAGCCTCGCGGTTGATCAGGGCCGTATATTTCAAGTCCATGATGGCCGGCAACCCCAGGTTTCGGTCGGAGGGCTGCAGGGCCGCCGCCTCTTCGTAGAGCAGCAGGAGAGCGTAGAGTTGATGGAATTGTCGTTCGTCCAGATCGTTGCGGTAGTCCCGGTAGGTCTCCAACGCGAAACGGCCCGGACTGAAGAAACTGGCGAAGTCCGACACTGTCCTGGCGGCAGCCCAGGCGAAACGGCCCTTGGCGCCGGACTTGCGGCCGCGAGCCGTCAAGACCGGCTTGGGCAGGCTTCGAATCGCCCCGGCGGTTGCGCCCCCCGTGCCCCGAGGCGACCACCAGGGGAACGGCAGCGCCGCCTTCACTCGCTGGATGAACCCTGGAGAGCTGCTGCTCAGGTTCCAGACCGCAATCCACTGGCGCCGTGTGGTGTCCTGGGGATCCAGAACGACCGCCAGCAGAGGGATGAACTCCGTCCCGTTCGCTCCCAGCACGGAAAGCACAAAGCGATAGGGGCGGTCGGAGTTGTTCTCAACTCCCAGGGGATGGTTGCGGATTTCCAGAGTTTGCGGCTGGTACCGCTGGAAAACGGTTTCCGCCGACAACCACCCGACCGTCAAACAACCTGCCAAGCACCCGCTTATGAACCACCGCAACCACATGAAAGAGCCCTGTCTCAGAGATCCGAATCCTTTCTTAAGACGCAACATCCCAGGCACGGGTTTCCGGAAAACCCGGCCGTTTTTTCGCCAGCGATTTTCCGTTCACCAGTCCCCGCCGTCAACCGGTGAACCCGTAGCGCCCGGCTCCTGCCTTCCGGTCTGAACCGAGACCAAAACCGCTGTCAACCCTTTCCGTCAAAAAATCGAATGGCGCCGTGCAAGGCCTCGGCCTGGCGCCGGGCCCGCTCCTCATCGAAGTAGTTGGTCTTGAACTGAAACAGCCGCGGCTGCACGCTTTCAGCCACCGGACAGAGGGATCGACGGTAGTCCTGACGCTGGTCGGAGGAGAACTTCCGCCCCAGGAAGGCCGGCTCCAGGTAGGTCACCTGCCAGCACCCGTACATGGGGTCTCCACCCAGCTCCAGATACTTTTCGCGAAAGGCTTCCCAGCTGAAGGCGCCGCCGTTGTCCAGACGCAGCACGTAGGTCCAGTAGGCGTGCCTGTACCCGGGAGGGACTTTCTGAGCCGTCAGCCACTCGCAACCATCCATGGCCTGCCGGTAGAGCTCGGCCACCCGGATCCGGCGATCCACCAGTTCCTGCAGGCGCTCCACCTGGGCCAGAGCCACGGCCGCGCACAACTCCGACATGCGGTAGTTCCAGCCAACCTGCCGATGCCGCAGGTAAGCGGGGTTCTGGATCACCTCCTTGGAGATCACCCCGGCGCCCGGCTTGGCGCCCACGGTGCCGTACCCAAGGTTGCTGAAGCGGCGAATCCGCTCCGCCAGCCCCTCGTCGTCGGTGGTGACCATTCCCCCCTCGCCGCAGGTCATGTGCTTGGTGCTCTGAAAGCTGAAGCTGCTGGCGTAGGCGATGCCGCCCACCAGCGTTCCATGGATGGATCCCAGGAAACACTGGGCATCGTCTTCCAATACCTGCAGCCCATGGCGTTCGGCGATCCGCATGAGCGCCGGCATATCCGGCGGAAGCCCGTAGAGCGCCACCGGCAGAATGGCCTTGGTCCTGGGGCCGATGCAGGCTTCCACCGACCGGGGATCGATGTTCCAGGTATCGGAATCCACGTCGGCGAAAACCGGGGAAGCCTGGCAGTGCACCACCGCCATGGAGGTGGAGGCCATGGTCAACGGAGGGACGATCACCTCGTCCCCAGGTCCCACCCCCATGGCCGCCAGCGCGCTGTGCATGGTGGCGGTGCCGTTGACGAATCCGATGGCAAAACGCACGCCGATGGTATCGGCAAAAACCTGCTCCAGGCGCGTGCTGGCCGCGCTGTCCGACTTTTGGAACTGGCCCTGCAGGACCTCCAGAACGTACTGCCGTTCCTTCTCTCCGATGCGCTGCTGCAGACTCATTCAGCCTTTTCCCTTTCGTCTTTGCCACTGTTGCGCCGGTGCCGGCGCGGCGATCGGCTGCCTGGCGGCTCTGAACGGCGCCCCCCGACTGTCCCTCCGGGCCGGCGTTTACGACAGGTATTTCCGAAACGTGTCACGGACCTTCCGCCACATCTTCCCCGACAACACATGGCCGGCTTCGGGCTCGATGAACCAGGTGAAGCGTTCGGCAGCCCCGGCCCCGGCATAGGCCCGACCGATGCTCTCCATTCCTCGGCGCACCTCCTCGATGGGCGAACTGACATCTTTTTCGCCAAAGTTCAGATGCAGCGCCCTGGGCGCAATCAGGCCGGCGATGTCGGGCGTATCCCCATATTGCTGAAAACCCGGGATGAAGTTGGGGAAACAGTGGATCAGCTTGTGGCGGTGAATCGCCCGGTAGGTGGGCAGGCAACAGTTGCCCACCAGGCATTTCAAGCGCGGTTCCCAAGGCCCGACAAGCCAGGTGTGGGTCGACCCCATGGAGTGGCCGTAGCACCCCAGCCGATTGGGATCGACCTCCGGTCGTGCGCCCAGATAGTCGACGGCGCGCCGCATATCCAGAATATTCTTCCAGGCCATGCAGCGTCCCTGGACGACCTGACGCAGGAATTCGTAGCGCTCGTAGTCGCCGCCCTTCAACCTGCCCGCCGGGTCGCGGCGCTGTTCGAAGCAAAGAGCGTCGGGACAGAGCACCACGTATCCCAGTCGGACCAGGGCCACTCCGGTGTGGTGCATTCGATCGCCGGCCAGACCGGCGGGCTCGGTCTTGCCCAGATGCCACTTTCCCGCATGCTGGTGCCAGAGGGCCACCCCGGCCGCCGTCGTCGCGGGCGTGACACCGTCCGGGATGAGCAGGATGGCCGGCACCCGATCGCCGGGCTCCACGGCGTAGTCGACCCACAGCAAGCGGTACCCCTTGCGCTGCTCTTCCCGTGTGACCCTGGGCTCCAGCTCGCAGGGCTCGGGCCAATCTCCACCCAGGCATTCCAGCAGCCTGGCTCTCAGCTCGGCCGCGTCGGAAGGCTCGTCAGGGGGTTCCAGGGACATGGCCATCGAACTGGAAGTCACTGCCGAAGCTCCTGCAATCAGGGCCGAGGATTTTAGAAAGGCACGGCGATCGGTCGGCAGTGTCACGACTGGCAGCGGTGGTTGGGGGACGTGGCAGGCGAGACCGCCCGCGCCTCAATCATAAACTCCATGGTTGCCCGGACGCAACGGAAGGCCGGCGATAGAGGAGGCCTGCAATTGTAGTGTCCTATTTCAGACGCGGAAAGATGGGACTGTTTCAAAGAGTAGATTCGGTCGATCAGGACAATTCTGAAGCGGCGCGGCGGTCGCCCCCCTCCGCATCAGCCTTCGCCATCCGGCTCGGCTTCTGCGACTCCCCCTCAAGGGGGGAGTCGGCGAGGCAAACGCGGCGTCCCCTCGACCAGGCCGCAGCATGCAGCCGAGCCGGAGGGGGGCCAACGCGGCGCCCCGAAAGCGAAGCCCGCAGTCGAACCGGTGGGGGGGACGGAATCTGCGAGATCGCCAGTTAGGAGATTCACCCCGCAGTCGAGCCGCTGGGGGCAAACGCGGCGTTCCAGGAGTGACGATCAGGAGCACGCGCAGGGGCTAATTGGCGGCATCGCTCACCGGCGCTACAGAAGGCCCTTGTCGGCCAGGAACTGCCGCAGTTGTTTTTTCGGCTCGGGTCCGTGGGAGGGAGCGGGCGGCCGCCACAGATTGGTTTGGAAGAGGCCCTTGATCTGCAGAATGCTCTTGATGGATTGGCCCCAGCCCAGGCCCCCGGCAACTTTCATGAGCGGGTCTTCGTATTCGAACATGACCCGGCGGGCTTCATCCAGGTCGTTGCGTTCCAGGGCGCGATAGAAACGGAAGGCGACTGCCGGGGCAAACGGAGCGTAGGCGCAGAGGTAGCCCTGGGAGCCGATCAGGTAACCATAGAGGAAATTGCGCATCTGCCCCCCGCCGACGATCACGAACTTCTTGCCCTCAACCGCCCGGATGAAGTCGTGATAGCGGTAGAGCGCATCATGGCTCTTCAGTCCGCACACCCCGGGGATGGTGGACAGGCGTGCCACCAGGTCCGCCGGATAATTCTCGTCGTAACCCAGGAGGGGCAGCCGCGTGCGGCCGGCAACTTCGGCGAATGCGGCGTAGACCTCCTCCGGCTTGTTGGTGAACAGGTGCAGGTTGATCCCGTCCACTCCCGAGTCCTCCAGGCGCCGGATGAAGTCGATGCTCTTGCCGGTCCACCACTTGCCGGTCCCCCCGATCACCAGAGCCCGGCCGCGAGCCTGCTCGGCCGCGGTCCGGCACAGCTTCTCGATCTCAGATTCGCTCATGCTCTTGAACTCGCTGCTGCCGTAGGTGAAGAAGATGACCGGCGCCTGGTTCTCGCAGAGGAAGTCCACGTAGTCCCTCAGATTGCCGTAGTCTTACTCTTGTGGTGGGAAATCGTATGGATGCCATCGAATGACTCCTCTGCATGCTTGTCGGTCTGAAGCACGGCCCCGCTACGCCCTGGGGACGGTCATGTCGGCCAGCATCTCGTCGGTGATGGTGCGCCCCAGCACGAAAATCTTTCGGTCGGCGTACCAGAGGATGCGCTTGCCCCGATGCTCGGTGAAGCTGGCGTACATGGACAACCACTTCCAGTACTTGGGGAACACGCCCGTAGCGTGGGTATCGAAGATCAGCTTGGGCCGGCTGAACCAGACGGGTTGATGGGCTTGCGGGCGATATTCGCCCACCACGAAAAACTGGGGGCGGCGGGCGTTGAGGTCCAGCGGCCCCTTGCCTCCGTAACCCGTGCCGTCGTGGTTCTGCATGAAGAGCAGAAAGCGTCCGTCGGAAAGCCGGAACATGGGGGTGGGCGAGACCGGATTCTCCACCGGTTTTCCGCCGTCGCGGTACCTCAACATCTCAGCCTGCCGCCAGGTCCGGGCCTCGGCGTCGTCGGATACGGTGTACCACACCTGCCCGTTGGCGGTTCGCATGGCCGCGAACAGGCGTCCATCCGGCAGGAGCACGGTCCCGGGTTCCTGACAGAAGGTGTATCCCTGGGATTTTTCCGGTTCGAAGGTGCAGGGGACCCAGATCAGATCCTCGTCGTCGGGGAGATAGGTCAGCTTGAGATCCCTGGGATGGGGCCCCTCGTCGATGTTCTCGTACCGAATGAATTCACAACGGCATTCCCCCAGATTCTTATCCTTGGAGAACGGTTTGACGTAGGCGGCCGTGGAACGGGTCAAGGGAACCACCGGACGGTCCTTGGCATCCCGGGTGGGCTTCTGCCACACGATGCAGCGGCTGAGCACATCCGGACCGGGATGATCGTACTTCCGGTTCCTCTTGTAGGGCATGTCGATCCCGGCGTCCTGCCAGGTGTAGCCGTCGTCGTCGGAAAACTTGCAGCGCATGACGGCGTTGATGAACCCCTCGCCGATACCCGGGGCGAAGTTGTAGAAGACGTAGATGCGGCCCGACTTGCTGACCACCGGCCAGCCGAAGTTGCAGTAGGTCCCC
>JAPVWS010000275.1 GCA_027493295.1 Candidatus Versatilivorator vitaminiformans
CACCTCGATGCCGTGAATGCGGGCATCGTTGACGATGGTGTCGGCCGAGTAGAATCCCATGGGTTGGGCATTCAGCAGGGCGCAGACAAACTCGGCCGGATAGTGGCATTTGAGGTAGGCGGTGGCATAGGCGATATGGGCAAAGCTGGCGGCATGGCTTTCGGGGAAACCGTACTCGCCGAATCCACGGATCTGCTGGAAGACACGCTCGGCGAACTCGGGCCGAATCCCCTTGGCCACCATGCGGGTGACCAGCCGCTGCCGGTGCCGCTCGATCCGCCCTGAACGCCGCCAGGCCGCCATGTCCCGCCGGAGCTGGTCGGCCTCTCCGGGAGAGTAGTCGGCGGCCACCATGGCCAGTTGCATCACCTGTTCCTGAAACAGGGGGATGCCCAGGGTCTTCTTCAGGACGGGAATGAGGGAGGGGTGGGGATACTCGACCTCCTCCTGGCCATTGCGCCGCCGCAGGTAGGGATGGACCATGCCGCCGGTGATGGGTCCGGGGCGCACGATGCTGATCTCGATCACCAGGTCGTAGTAGCTGCGCGGCTTGAGGCGCCCCAACATGGCCATCTGGGCGCGGCTCTCGATCTGAAACACCCCCACCGTGTCGCTGCGGCAGATCATTTCAAAGGTCGAGGGGTCTCCCTTGGGGATGGTCACCAGGGACAGTTCCTTTTGCCGGTGCCGCCGCAGGAGATCGAAGCAGAGGTGCAGGTGGGTGAGGGCTCCCAGCCCCAGCAGGTCCACCTTGAACAGGCCCGCCTGATCCACGTCTTCCTTGTCCCACTGAATGACCGTCCTGCCCTGCATGGAGGCGTTCTCGATCGGCACCAGGTCGTGGACGGGGCGGTGGCCCAGCAGAAAGCCCCCGGGATGGATGGAGAGGTGACGCGGGAAGTCCTGAATCTCTTCCACCAGAGGGATCAGATGGCGCAGGGCCGGGTTCCGGGGATCGAGTCCGGCCTGCCGGATGAACTCATCGCTCCAGTGGTCGTGGGACACCAGCTTGGCCAGGCGATCCAGGCTGGTGGCCGCAACCCCCAGCGCCTTGCCCACTTCCCGGATGGCGGACCGATGCCGGTAACGGACCACGTTGGCCACCATGGCGGCACGGTCGCGCCCATAGGTTTCGTACACATGCTGGATCACCTCTTCCCGGCGGTCGTGCTCGATGTCCAGGTCGATATCCGGAGGCTCGTCTCTCTCCCTGGAGAGAAAACGCTCGAAGAGCAGATCCACCTGGGTCGGGTCCACGCTGGTGATTCCCAGGGCAAAGCAGACCGCCGAGTTGGCGGCCGACCCTCGCCCCTGGCAGAGGATGTGCTGACGGCGGCAGTACTCGACGATCTCGTGCATGGTCAGGAAGTAGCCTTCGTACTCCAGTTCCCGGATGAGATCGAGTTCCTTCCGCAGTTGTGGAATCAGGCCGTGGAACTTTTCGCCCAGGCGGCGGGCGGCTCCCTCGAAGGTCCGGTCGCGCAGGTGCTGGCTGGAAGTCTTTCCTTCCGGCAGAGGCTCCAGGGGATAGCGGTAACGCAGCTCCTGCAGCGAAAAGGAACAGAGGCCGGCAATCTCGCGGGTCCTCCGGACCGACTCCGGATCGTCGCTGAAGAGGCGCGCCAGCTCCTCGGGGCTCTTCAGGGCGTGCTGGTCGTTGGGCCGGATGAGCCGACCGGCCGTGGCCAGGGTCACGCCTTCCCGGATGCAGGTCAGAACGTCCTGCAGTCGGCGTCGTTCGGGAGCATGGTAGAGGACCTCCACGGCAGCTACGGTAGGGAGCTTGAACCGTCCCGCCAGCTCTCGCAGTTGCATTTCCCGCGAGACTTCCTCCGCCTGGCGGTGTCGGGCCAGCAGCAGGTAGAGACAGTCTTCGAATGCCGCTTGGAGCTGCTCCAGCAGGGATTCGGAGGCGGCTTGCGGAGAAGCCTTGGGGTCGGGGGAGCCGATCCACAGGGCAATCAGACCGCGGCTGTAACCGCATACTGCCCGTGCGTCCAGCCTGCACTTTCCCTTGGAGGAACGCAGATGCCCGTCGGTCAGCAGTCGGCACAGGTTGCGGTAACCTTCCTCGTTCCGGGCCAGCAGCAGGATCTCGGCTCCCTCCCGGAGGCTGATCTGCGACCCCGCGATCAGGTGGATGTCCTGCTGGCGGGCGCGGACATGAGCCCTGACCATCCCGTACACCCCGTGGCGGTCGGTGAGCGCCAGAGCGGGAATACCGTTTTGCCGGCAGGCATCGACCAGCTCCTCGGGATGGCTGGCCCCTTCCAGAAAGGAGTAGTTGCTCTTGCACCAGAGAGGAACGTAGGGGTGGGCCGGTCCGGTCATGGTTCGCGTTCACTCCACGCGGCCCTGGGAGTACCAGCGACGTTCTTGCGGATCGTAATAGGCCCACAGGATCTCTCCCCATTTGCTGTTGACGAACCGATAGTCTCTTCGAATCTCTCGATTCCACCAGCCTCCACTGATCAGATACCCGAGCAGAGGCCCCGGATCCGGAGGTCTCCTCCGGTCGAGAGGTTGAGGCCGGGCATGGGTGCGCCGCACCAGGGGGCGGCTGGGAACCGGCCGAAGGACGGCCGGAGGCAGTTTCCGGAAGGGTTGCCACTCCCAGCGGGCTTCGGGCAGGTGTCCCGGTTTGAGCCGGGCCGAAAGCACCGAGTCGGGCCCGAACTCGGCCCGGACCCGGGCCAGGGCGCGCAGGGCCGCTTCGTTGTTGTGCCGGGGAGTGCGCTGCAGCAGATTCCGCGTCTTGGCGGAGACGCAGACGGCGTCCAACTCCAGGGACAGTTTCAGCGGAGGAGCGCACAAGGAGACCCTCTCCAGGCGCAACCGGACCAGGTCCAGCAGGACCGAAACTTCCAGGGTGGGCCGGGCCGGCTGGATGCTGTGTCGGTGACAGGTTC
This sequence comes from Candidatus Versatilivorator vitaminiformans, assembly GCA_027493295.1. GTDB lineage: Bacteria > Acidobacteriota > Terriglobia > Versatilivoradales > Versatilivoraceae > Versatilivorator > Versatilivorator vitaminiformans. The sequence continues at coordinate 2,910 of JAPVWS010000275.1, forward strand.
CGTTCTCCAGACGAAGCTGCAACTGGAGGGCGGCCGCCGCCTGGTATCTTTCCGCTGCCGCCCTCAACAGGGGGTCCAGCAACTGCTTGATCCGGAAAAGCAGTCTCTGGGTATTGG
>JAPVWS010000276.1 GCA_027493295.1 Candidatus Versatilivorator vitaminiformans
TACCAGGCACTGCTGCAATCGGGCCTGACCTCCAAGGTTGTACTTGAGGTTCCGGCGGGACGGTATCAGGTCAAGGTTGCGGCCCGGGAGAACCTCAACTCCGGACTGGGCTCGCTCCGTCGAACCGTTGAGGTGCCGCTGCTGTCGGATCAGGAAATAGCCGGAACGCTGGAAAAGACCACCCACCGCGGACTGCAATCATCCGAGCAACACCACGATCTGAATGTGGATTTCAAGGCCAACTTCTTCTACCAGGAGGCCGAGCGGGCCCTGGTCCTGATCACGGCCGAGGTCGCCCAAGGTTCTGCAAGAGATACCCCCAAAAGCTGGTTGCCGGGCAAGGATCTACGCCTGATGGGGGTTGCCTTCTCTGACGACGGGCAGCCGGCTTCGATTTTCAGCCAGACTATTCCGCAGGCAAGCGGGGAGACGGAATCGGTCGTGGAAGGATTCCTCAAGCTGAAGCCGGGCAAGTATCGCATCAAGCTGGTGGCCGCCGATCGCCACGCCCAATTGGGGACGGCCGAGAAGTCGCTGTGGATTCCAGCCCTTCCCCGGGATGCGCTCATGACCAGTGGCCTGATCCTGAGTCAGGACCTGCAACCCTTTTCTCCTTCGGTAGCCGGAATGCAGGTGCCGGAAGCCCGCTGGCTGTTTCACCGCGGGTTCTTGGTGAGGCCCGCGATCAGCAACGAAATTGTTGCTCCCCAACCTCTGGCCGTATTCTACAAACTCTACAATGCCTCCAAGCTGGAGGACGGCAATCTCACGGCTCGCGTCCAGGCAGTCAAGGACAGTGGCGAGGCCGTCGACTTTCCGCCCATCGCGCTGGACCGTAGCCACCTGGAAGAACGGGCGCCCGGCCAAGTGGCGGTGGGCTTCAAGCTGTCCACCCAATCCCTGAGCCCCGGCAGCTACCGATTCGAGATTACCACCGAGGAATCGGGCAGCGGCCGCGCCACCATCACCGAGACCGATTTCGTGGTGAGGCAGGGTCAGGAAGTGGCCGCATCCGGGGAGGTGCCGGCGCCGGTCGATTCCGGCAAGACTGAAGTCGAGACAGCCTCCGGCCCGGAACCGGTGGTTCGCCTCGACCTCAAGAAGATCCGGGACAGCCTGGAGATTCCGCGTTCCTCCGGTAACGGTGCTGATGCGGTGCCCTACCGATTCCGCAGCGATATCCTGGCCTGCGCCAGCGACCAGGGAGAGTTAGGATACAACCTCGATCATCCGGGAGAATGCGGCGACCTGCGGAGAAACCCCCTGCAGTCGCACACCTTGAAGGGAACGAATCTCTTGGGAGCCAACCTGAGCGGCATGGATCTGCGCAAGGCCGACCTTCGGGATGCGGTTCTGCCAAGGGCCGACTTGACCCAAACCAGGCTCTGGGAGGCAGACTTGCGAGGGGCCGATCTTCGGGGCGCCAAACTTTCGGGTGCCGAACTGGTCAAGGCCAGGCTGGACGGCGCACGACTGCAAGGAGCCGATCTGACCGATGCCAGCCTGACTCAGGCCAGCCTGAAAGGCGCCAACTTGCTGGGCGCCAATTTGCAGCGCGCCATCCTGAAAGATGCCGACTTGAACCAGGCCATTCTGCAGGTAGCCGACCTGTCGGAAGCAGTCCTGTTCGGCAGCGATCTGAGGCAGGCCGATCTTCGCGGCGCAAGACTGACCCGGGCATCTCTGGTCGATCAAAGGGAGGCCAACCTCTTTATTCCCCTTGCCGGCAACATCAAAATCGGCAAGACGCAGTTTGCCGGAGCCCGCTACGACGAGAGCACCCGTTTGCCGTTCGACTCCCAACAGGCCGCGACCAGGAGAATGCAGCCCGCCGACACGCCCTCCGCATACCATCGTCCCGAATTCATGATGGAGAACGGTTCCGAGGAGTTTAACGTCAGCGGCTCCCCTGCTCCCACTCTTGCCTCCGACCAATCCGGCGGGGTGCCGACCGACGCCGAATGGCCGGACTTTCTGGATGCCGTCCGCCGCAGGTTGGACACGACTTTCTCGAGCCTGCCCGACTTCGTTTGTCGCCGCCGGACAGAGCGATTTCAGCGGCTGTTCCAGGGTTGGCAGGAAAAAGACCACCTCCAGGAGGACCTCCTTTTCGCGAATGGAGAAGAAACCTATCAGCCCGTGGAGGGGCAAAAGGCATCGGGCAGCCAGGATGGCGCTTATTCCATCGGTCAATTCGCGGCCGCTATCCAAAACGTGTTTATGCCTCAGAGCAGGACCTCCTTCCGCCTGGAGGGCGCCGAGGAGGTCGCGGGGCGTCAGACCGTTCGGGTGGCCTTTCGGATTCCGCAGGAGACTTCCGCCCTTCAAGTGACCTACCAGGGCAATCCCCTGCGGGTAGGTTACCGGGGACTGTGCTGGATCGACGTCAATTCCTACCAAGTGGTCCAACTGGTCAAAGAGACGGTGGATCTCCCCGAGGATTTCCCCGTCAAGACCTCTGAAATGACCATCGCCTATGACCAGGTCCTCATCGGAGAGCGCCAACACTGGCTTCCTGTCCGGGCTCAGTTCAGCATGTCGATTGGCATCCTGCAGAGTGCCCGGGTCCATACCCGAAACGTCACCCGGTTCACCGACTATCGACAATTCGAAACCGACGTGAAGCTCCTGCTCGAATAAACGATCCATCCGACGAGACCCGGGCCGGAATATGGCCCGGTCTCCTCATTTCTCATCCCGCAAAAACCCGCCAGCCGCCCGGCCGTCCGGACCCCTCCCCGTTTCCGCGACGAGGTTGATCAATCGAGAAGGAC
>JAPVWS010000277.1 GCA_027493295.1 Candidatus Versatilivorator vitaminiformans
CTGAAAGTAGTCCTCCCGCTCCTTGAGAACGCTCTCCAGGCCCTGTATGAACCGAAGGCCCCCGGCACTCTGGAACCGCTTCAGGTTCTCCCCGTACATCTCGGCAGTCCTGGTCCTGAAATAGAAGACGTCGGCTTCACCAACGCTCCAGAACAGGGCATCCACCTGGGTCCCGATAAAGCGGTCCACCCCTTTCTCCAACAGCTCCCCGACTCCGGACACCCGTTGCAGGGTGTGGCCGTCGTCGTTGTAGACGATGCGGTAGTTGCAGGATGGGCGGTTGGCGGAGGAACGAGCAGCGCCCAGGACCGACGAACCGGCGGAAAGGGCCACCGCCGAATGGGAAAGAAACTTCCTTCGATTCATTCACTCCTCCATGTCATTGAGCGCCGACTCGACCGGTCACAGCCGGGTCGTCGACGACAGCAACTTCCGGATCCGGAGCAACCTCCAACCGGGGCGACGCCTCCGAAATGCCCCTTCAGCAACACTGCCTGAGGCTGTCGTCCTCAATGGGCCGCAGGGGTGTGAAATCCCGATGGTTCTGGAACCAGGGTCGTTCGGTGCCGGTGCAGGCGTTGCTGACGGCATTGTAGATCAGGTACATGATGGCCCGCCGCCAGGGCGAGACGTTGTTGGCCGATCCGTGGACGACGATGCTGTGGCAGAAGCAGACCGATCCTGCCGGACCGATCAGGGCCTCGATCCCGTTCTCCTCCGCCAGCCGGCGGAAGGTGTCCTCACCGATGTGGTAGAGGGAATATCCCTTGGCGTCCCGGTGGAGCTGGATCGAGTCCAGAAACCCGTCCCGATGGGAACCCGGCACCACCAGCAGGGGCGAGTTGACCGGGGTGCAGTCGTCGATGAACACGGCCACCATCAGGCACCGAGGTTCCGGCATGCCGTCCACCACGTGCCAGGCGCCGTAATCCTGGTGCCAGTCCCAGGAGGCCCCTCCCGCCATTCCCGGCTTGGGATTGATGCGGCTCTGGTGCAGGTAGACCTCTTCCTTCAGCAACTGCTGCGCCGGACCCAGCAACCGCGGCAACAGAGACAGCCGCCGAAAGGGTTCGGAGTAGAGGTGGGCGCCGAAGACCAGCCGGGCGGCCTGGGGGTTGTCCTTTTCGGGGATGACCTCCGGTCCCGGTCGGCTGAGGATCTCCGGCATCGCCTGCTGTAGCGCGGCAACCTCGCGGCCGTCCAGCAAGCCCGGAATAAACACGTAGCCGCGGTCGTTGAACTCTTCGATCTGGCTCCGGGTCAGTTGCATGAATCCGTTTCGGAAGGCTTGGTTCCCGCCCCTTGGGCTGAGTCGGCAAACCCTCCCCCTGAGGCGTCCATATCAGTCAGCAGGACGGGAGCTCGCCGGTCGATCGATTCCTGGACCGCCAGAGCGACCGCCAGGGTACATGCGCCGTCGGCCCCGTCCACCAGCGGAAGTTCATGGCCCCGGACCACCCGGCAGAAGTGCTGCAGTTGCAGGACCAGGGGATCCGCCGGGGCCACATCCTGGCGGGTCCGGGCCAGGGGGTGTTGCCAGCCGGCCCGGGACGGGTCCCCGTAGCGCCACAGCTCCATTCGGGGAAAGGCCAGTGCCCCCTCCGAGCCCAGAAAATGATAGCAGTTTTGGCTGGTGTGAAAATAGTAGGGGTTCTCTCCGCTGGAGATTTCGTAGGACCAGGGCGAGGGCGTGGCGTCGGAGGCGATGATGGAGCCCAGGGCGCCATTGGCAAAGGAGAGGGTGATGCTCAGGGTGTCCTCGACCTCGAGCCCCCGAGCCATGGAGGCCGATTGGGCATACACCTGGCGGATCTCGCCGCAGATGTAGCGCAGAATGTCCAGTTCGTGAATGAGATTGATCAGGATGGGCCCACCCTGCGGACGCCGGCAACGCCAATCCACCTGGAAATATTCCGCCGGCTTCAGCAGGGTCCACATCATCGAGGCCGCAATCAGCTTCCCCAGCGCCCCGCCTTGAACCTGGGAGCGCGCTTCCCCAAGCAACGGATTGTGACGCCGGTGGTGACCCACCAGGATCCGGCAGCCGGCTCCAGCGGCCACCTCCACGATTCTGCGGGCGGCGGGCAGGGTGTCGGCAATGGGCTTCTCGATCAGGAGGGCGACGCCCTTCCCGGCGCAGACCTCGGCCACGGCCAGGTGGGTTCCGTTGGGAGTGGCGACAACGGCTCCCTCGGGCTGCTGTTCTTCCAGCAGGTCGGAAAGTTCCCGGTAATAGGGAACCTTGAGCTCCTCAGCCAGCGACCGGCGACCGGAATCCGAATCGCAGATCCCGACCAGTGAGCACTCCGGCTGCCCGCGGACCAGCCGAGCGTGTTTGCTGCCGATCAGCCCGGCCCCCACCACCCCCAACTTCACTGGTTCCATGTTCGGTTGCTCAGCCTGCCTGGTGATGCCGGCTACCGTCCCTTGATGGCATGACCGGCCCGTCTCGGCTTCAGGCGGGATTCAGGAAGTCGTGGACCACCTCACCGTATCCCTCGGTGTAGTCCTGCTCCAGGTAGAAGGCGCCGTAGTACTCCCGCGGCGT
>JAPVWS010000278.1 GCA_027493295.1 Candidatus Versatilivorator vitaminiformans
CAGGATAATCAGGATTATCAGGGCGGGAGCCTGCTGCACGAGACACTGACTTGGGTGACCCTAGCGTGGGGATTTCAGGTTGGACTGCGCATCAATTTCCGCAAACGCAGGCTCGAATTCAAACGCTTGACCCGAAGCAACGTGGATGCCCAGGACTACAAGCCAGCCCTCTCCAGAAAAATCCTGTGCCCTTTGTGCTTTTTGTGGTTAGACAGCGTTTTTCACCAAGCGGCAGCCCGTGCCGATGCGGCAGTGCCGTCACGCTTGGTGTCCCTTGGTGGTCCTTCGTGTGCCTTCGTGGATCACTCTTTTTTCGTTGGTTTCAGGACGGCGCTGCCTACAGGACCCCCACCAACTGCAAGGTGGTGATCACCGCCAGCAGGGTGAAGAACGTGCCCGCGGCTGCCAGTCCGATGCGCATGAACCAGCCGGGCCGCAGGGCCTCGGGCAGCAGGGTGAGATTGACGAACAGGGTGTGGAAACAACTGAAGCCCAGGGCGTAGTTGAACAGGTTGGCGGCGAATTTCAGCAGTTCCAGGGGAGGCGCCACCGAAAGCATGATCACGCCGAAAATGCCGTAACCCACCACCACCGCAAAGTAGACCCAGCGGATGTTGGAGGGATCCAGCTTTCGCAGGCGGGGGCTGGCTGTCCAGAAGACGTCCACCCAGCGGCGGATGAATCCGTCCGAATGGGTCGACATGGTGGGACCCAGGACCAGGAAGCCGCAAAGCATGGTGAGATACCAGAAGAGCTGACCGGCGTCGGCGCCCCAGGCGGCAGCCACGTGAGTCCGCACCCCGTCGGAGGTCATGCCGGCCGCGACCCAGCTGCTGGCTTCGGTGCCTCGGGGAAGGAACTGCACCGAAAGCATGCTGGGGAGGGCCACTCCCAGAAAACAGGCGGGCATCCAGACCACCACCTGGTCCCGCACCAGGTGACGATACCAGCGCTTCCAGCGGGCCAGCGCTTCCGAGGTCACCTGGAATACCGTCCCTGAATGGGACAGTTTCAGCTCTCGTCCCCCGATCACGCTCGGGATGGCTCCCACGTGGCGTCCCATGCCCCAACCCTGCTCGCGGGTGTAGTTGCTGACAGCCGCGTTGGAAAGTCCTCCACTGCCGGCGATGGCCGCAAAGGCAGCCAGCAGGGCAATGGTGCTCAGATCGATGTCCGGCATTCCCTTGCCCTCGGCCAGGGAGGTGAAGATGTTGGCGGTTTCGATCCCCCCGGTGGGCATGGTTCCGAATCGGAGGAAGCCCCCGAAGATTTCGGTCCAGGTGGAGAAGCTGGAATGAAAGACTCCCAGGATCATCAGGAACCCCAGCACGGTGAACATCTTGAAGGTCATGATGGCCTTGAGGGCGTTGTAGATCTTGCCTCCCGCAACCAGCGGCACCAGTGCCAACAGGAATATGGCGTAGCCCAGGGCTCTGATCAGCAGGCGGTGGCTCTCGATATTCTCGGGGTCGGGGAGCACGCCTCCCAGCAGCACCGAGGCCAGCGGGGTGGCTGCATTGGCGGCCAGGTAAGGGAAGACCGCCCCGAAGTCGAGGATCAGGTAGAGACAGATCCAGAAGACGGGCCCGGGCGCGGTTCTGAACTTGCCCGTAAATATCGGCTCGCCGGTGTAGAGGGTGTAGCGGGAAACCTCCATGTTGTAGATCACCTGGCCCACGATACTCAGCGTGGCCAGCCACATCAGGGCGCCGCCGTACTTGGCCGTGACTGCGGGACCCATCAGCCATTCCCCGCCGCCGATGGAGGAGCCTCCCAGAAGCAGTCCCGGCCCCAGCAGGGCAAACCAGTGCCGCCAGGTGAAGATGGGGGCTTCCACCAGCTCACCGGTGTGCCAGGGTGGCATCTTGCGGGAGCCCGGCCGCGGAGCCTGAAACCCGCCGGGGCTTTCGTTCGGATCGACGGCCTGGCCGGCGTCGGCCGAGGAAGCATCGGGAGTCGCGGAAGGGTTCTCCGGCTGGGAAGGGTCTGATGACATGGTGAATCCTTGAATGTTTGGGTATGTCTGACGGTAAGTCGGCCCCTGAGATCGAGGGAGCTTGGTGAGTCAATCACTTTTTGATCAAATTTGCAACAGTCCCAGCCACGACCTCGGAGGTGGACACGGAAGATGGGGAGAATTGGCCCGAGCGGCGCCCCGACACGAGCCGGGAGGGTGGCCGGTGGTATAATCCGCCCCGATTGATCCTGGCCCGGATGTCAGTTCAGCCCAGGGGGCGAATCGGAAAGGAAAGACCGTTGAAGGGTGGAGACATCTTGATCGAGTGCCTCAAGGCCCAAGGGGTCCGTGCCGTGTTCGGGATGCCCGGAACCCAGAACCTGGAGATCTACGACTCCCTGCTGCGCTGCGGGGAGGGCGCCATCGACCACTACCTGGTGCGGCACGAATATGCCGCCACCCAGATGGCGGACGGGTTTGCCCGGTCCACCGGGGAGGTGGGTGTGGCCCTGACGGTGCCGGGGCCCGGCGCCAGCAATGCCTCGACCGGGATCCTGGAGGCCTATACCGATTGCGTGCCGGTGTTGCTGATCACCGGGCAAAGCGACTCCAGGTTCTACGACAAGCATCAGGCAAAGATGTTCCACGGCCTGGACCAGATGAAGTTTTTTGAGCCCATCACCAAGTATCGAGCCATCGCCCGCACTATCGGGGAGATCCCCGCCGTCGTGGAAGGCGCCTTCAAGGCCATGCGGAGCGGGCGGCCGGGCCCGGCCGTGCTCGAATTTCCTATGGACGTGGTGAGAGCCGATGGAGACCTCAGGATCCCGGGGTATGCCCGAGGATCGCGCAGCCCGTCCCCCTCCGCCGGTGACCTGCGTGCGGCTGCCCGCCGGATCGACCGGGCCAGCCGGCCCGTCTGCCTGGTCGGGTCGGCCGTCATCCATTCGGGCGCCCA
>JAPVWS010000279.1 GCA_027493295.1 Candidatus Versatilivorator vitaminiformans
CAGCACCTTGCCGCCGAGGTCGGCACACAGGTCCACGAGGCGCTTCAGGATTTCGATGGTTTTCTCGCGTACACCGGGGTCGGCAGCGGTGATCGACAGCCCCGGCGGTGTCAGAAGCAGCCAATGAAGGCCGGTGATGGCTATGCCGGCGTCGGATGCCGCTCGGCGGAGCTCGGCCCTCCGGTCGGCCGAGAGGCGGTGAGGCTCCTCTCCGAGGGTGAAGGGAGCCAGTTCCAGACCGCTATACCCCAGTGCGGCCGCCCGTTGGCACTGGGCAGGGAAGGGCAGGTCTCGCAGGACTTCGTTGCAGAGTGCGATCTTCATCCGGGTTCTCCTTTGAGTCCGCTCACCTGCCTAAGAGCCAGTTGAAGGATGGAAATCAGGCTGGCGGCGGTAAAAGGCTTTGGCAGGAACAGGATACAGCCCGAGGCAAAACTCTTCTGGACCATGCCGGGCTGGCTGCTGGCAGTGATCATGATGACCGGCAGATCCTTCAGGTTGGGGTCGGCCTTGATTTTCTCGGTCAGGGCGGGGCCATCCAGGCCCGGCATGAGGGCGTCGGTGATCATGGCGTCGAAGTGCGGTCCACTCAAGCTGTCCAGGGCCTGTTGACCGTCGCCGGCCGTGGTCACTCGGTAGTTCCTTTGGGCCAGGATGGTCCGTATCAGGGCCAAAATATGGGGGTCGTCGTCCACGACCAGAATGTGTTTATGGTCCATGGGGCGAATTGATGGTTGGGGGTCTGGTGAAGGAGGCGCAATGTGGGGAGGCCGTCATTCTACCCAAAGTCGGTTGGAATACAAAGCCCGGCAACGGTCCGCAAGCGCCCGGGCAGGCCTACAATATGGCCCCATGCAGAGTGAGGCGAGATCCTGCGCAGGCTGCGGAAGGGGGGGTGACTAATGAATCTTGCCGATGGCGGCCAGCATTCGTCCGGTGCTTTCTCCTTCGGCCCGGTAGGAATAGAAGACATTCCGATGACAGGAGGTGCAGGGTGGATGGCTGAAAACGCGTCCGGCAGGGAGCCCCGCGGTTTCCAATTGACAGCGGCAGGCTGCCGACAGGTCCAGCATTCGCCGGGCGTCTGAAGGACCGGTTCCGGAGGAGAGGTCCCGTCCGGCAGGCTGGAAGTTTCTCCACAACTGGGGTCGGCCGGGGAAGGCCTCCTCGAAAGGCATGGCCACATCCTGGCCCACCTGGTAACAGCAGGGTCCGATGGAAGGTCCGATAACGGCAAGGCAATGCCGGGGATCGGAGGCGTATCGGGACTGCATGGCCTCAAGGGTCTTGGGTACGACCCCTGCCAGGAGGCCTCGCCAACCCGCGTGCACGGCCGCCAGGATCCGTTTGGACTTGTCGACGATGAGCACGGGTAGGCAGTCGGCCACCTGGATGGTCAAGAGCACTCCGGAGCGACCGGTAATTACGGCATCCCCCTCCGCCGGCAGGTCTCCCGGAGCCAACCGATCCAGGCAAACGACGCCGTCGGAATGGCATTGGCGCAACCGCACCAGGACCATGGCGTTTCCGGCTAGGCTGGTAACAAAGGCGTTCTGAATCGGAACGGATTTGACATCCTCTCGGGATTGCTCGAAACTCGAAGCGCCGGCCAGCGGGTGGTCCCGCGACACGCGGTTTCGCAGGCTGAAACCGTGAACCAGCCAGGGGCAGGCCGCCAGCGCCGGGTGCTGCAGGCACAAGCCGCTTGGGGCCAGGCAATAGGGATCTCCTCCGTGATGAGGCAGAAGAGTCGTGATCGTCGGTACCGGCATTGACCTTGTCGAGATAGGCAAGCTGAGAGCAGCCATGGAGCGGCGGGGTGACCGCTTGCGGAACCGGATATTCACGCCGGGCGAGATCCGCTACTGTGACGGGCGCCCAAACCCCTTTCAACACTACGCGGCTCGTTTCGCCGCCAAGGAGGCGCTGTTCAAGGCGATCGGGACGGGATGGAGCGGTGGCGTCGGCTGGCGCGATGCCGAAGTTCGCAATCGGACCAACGGCAAACCGGACCTTCTGCTCTCCGGCAAGGCCCTGGAGGTGGCTCGCCAACTGGGCGCTGCCCGCTACCGGATCAGCCTGTCCCACACCGATCGCTACGCGGTGGCCCAGGTCATCCTGGAGGACTGAAGGTTCGGCCCTCTGGGGCGGCGGAAACGCAACCCGTGACACCCGTCGGGGTGAGTCCGGTGACACGCACCTGCAGCAGTTGATTGGGCCGCGGTTCGGCGCCGGCCAATTCGACCTGCAGGAAATTGGAACTCAGGGCTCGCCGGGTCGACCGCGGAGATTCGTCCTGGAGAGTGATCACCGGCAGATTCCGACCGACCTGGGACTCCCGAAAGATACGGTTCTTGACTTCGCCCAGCGTCCTCAACTCCAGGCTTCTGAGGGCCGCCACGGCCTTGGGCACCCCCGGCTCGAGCCGGGCGGCGGCGGTGCCCGGTCTCCGGGAGAAGGGGAAGACATGCAGGTAGGTCAGGGGTGAGTTACGGATCAAGTCCCGGGTCTGGGCATGATCTTTCTTTGTCTCTCCGGGGAATCCCACCATCACATCCGCTCCTATCGCCGCCTCGGGAACCCGCCGCCGGATCTTTTCCAGCAGTTCCAGATACTGGGTGGCTCTATAGGGCCGGCGCATGAGACCCAAGATGCGGCTGGAGCCGCTCTGCAGAGGCACGTGGAAGTGCTTGGCCATCCTGGGGGAGGTCGCCACCAGGTCGATGATCTCGTCGGTGACTTCCAGGGGTTCGATGGAGCTGAGTCGCAACCGCCGCAGGGGCTCTTGCAGAAGCAGCCGGCGGATCAGGCTCGCCAGACGGGCGCCGGGCTGCAAATCCCTCCCATAGCCGCCCAGATGGATTCCGGTCAGTACGATTTCCTTGTAGCCCTGGTTCAACAGGTGCCTGGTCTGGCGCAACACCTCCTTCAGGGGAAGACTGCGCGAATCGCCTCTTACAAACGGAATCACACAGTAGGAACATCGATAGCTGCAGCCGTCCTGCACCTTCAGAAAGGCCCGGGTTCTGCCGCCCCCTGACATGTCGGCAATGGATCGCAACTCC
>JAPVWS010000028.1 GCA_027493295.1 Candidatus Versatilivorator vitaminiformans
CTACATGCGTCAAATACCGACTGCTTGCTCAACGAAGGAGACCTAAATTATGAGATCGAAGTTAACCATGGTGCTGGCCGTGTTGCTGCTGGCGGTCCTGGCACTGCCTCACACCGCCGACGCTCAAAACGGCTATAGCGTCAGCAAGGTGAGAGGCCTCGACAAGGTGATCGCGACTGGAAACAACCAGGCCGTCCCGGCTGTGGTTTTGACCTCAAGGGCGACGGCTTCCGAACCCCCGATCACACGGCCTGACGCTACTGACATTACGCTGTCGGTCATGTTTGGCGGCCTTCCCATCGTTCAAGCCACCGCATGGATCGTGGCAACCGACGGTTCTGCTGTGCAGGTTAATGCCACCAGCGACCCATTCAATGAGGATGCCGCGGGAGACGATGTTCAGTTCAAGATGGGCGGCACGGAGCTGCAAATCTTTGTTCAAGGCGGTGGGACTGGCTCTGGGATAGATTTAAATACGGCGATCAAGCTGGCGGACATCCGTCTTGATCTCACCAGCCTGGATGCCGGAGACAACATTCCAATCACAGTGTCGGGTTCCGATCAGACAGACACCGTTGACCTCGGCACGGGCGCTGGACGTGGAAGTGTTTCTGCTAATCTCACCACCGCTGCCGATGGATTGTCGGTATCGGCCACCAAGGGCAACGGATTGACATGTGGGAGCATTACGGGTACCTCGGTAACCGTCGCAGAGGGATTTGCCCGTGCTTGGAATCCAGCGCTGATCGTCCCGGAAGTCACCGCGGGTGTTTTAGAAGCCACCCAATCTGGGGGTAACGACCACGCTACTTCCATGGACGCCGTAGGGGGCTCAGTGATGGTTCGCCTCGATGTCTTGAACTTTCCCGGCAACGCGGGAGCCAAGATCACTTGGCCGGACACCGTCCCTGATGCCAGGGCCGACGTTGATCCCGACACGGCTGGCGATCAAGGCGCAACCATTGCCAACTTGACCCTCGACAAAGCCATGTCCGACGCTGACGGCAAGTTCGCGATTTACACGTACGCGGACGCGGACGCCATGGCCACCGACGACCAAGACACCCCCGCCGACACGACTGACGATACGGGCGTAGGCCTGCAGCGCTACCTTAACGACGCCGCCCGATCGTTTAAGATCGAGGGCATCACGTTCAAGAATTTCGGAGGCGCATCCATCGACGTCACCGCTCGACTCTACCCAATGGCCAAGCGCAACAGCGATGGGAAGAAGAATGCGGCTGATCTCAAGAGCGTCTTGTCGTTTGAGCATGCCTCGGAAGACCCCACCTTCGCCAAAGACGCACGGGCGGGGGCATGGGTGATTGTCGAGGATTGTGTTACCTACCTGCTCTATCCCTTCGTGACCTGTGGAGCAACGCCGGGCTGGACGACAGGAATCTCCGTGTCGAACACCTCGAAAGACGCAGGCGTTTTCGGAGCGTTTGACGAGACGACCGACCAAGCGGGCGGGGTTATGCTCTACGGCTTCCCCCGCGGCGCTGGAGCGGAGCCTGTGATGGGGATGTTGTCGAGTGAGCTGGCTGCCGGTGATACCCTCACCCTCGCTTGCGACCAATCCGTCATGGCGGGAATGGAAGGTTACGCCATCATCAAGGCCAACTTCCAGCACGCCCGCGGCATGGGATTTGTCATGGGCGACTTCTCAGGCGGTGCCGGGGTCGACGTGACCCACGGTTACATGGCCGAAGCCTTCAGCGATCCGGCCAAACGCTCGGAAAAACTTCCGTAGCAAGCTGACTACTTTTGCATTCTCTTGGGCCGCCTCGAAAGGGGCGGCCCTTTTTTTGTGTCTGGAATGCTGGCGGGAGCACCGCCGCAGTCAAGCGCTGCAAGATCGTCCTGCCCGCTCTTCTGGACTCATTCGTTACCGGCCCGGTCGTCCGGGGACAGACGTGGCTGGTGCCGGCCGTTGCGTACCTGGAAGTAAGCTAACGAATGCCGAATGCCGCCACCCCTGGGTTCTTTGTACCTATCCTGAAACATGCGACGCAACTCCGACAGCCGCAGCCTGTGGAACCAGTTTAAAGCCAACAGATTGAGCGGCATCTGTAAGGCCCGCAAGCCGGCGCACGACCCCCCGAGGAGCAAGACCGATGGGAGGAGGCGCCACCCGGGAGCGCGGGAGTCCCGCCCGCCCGCTATCCCGTTTGGTGCCGCTCAGTTTCCCTGCGATGCCGCACCCGGCTACTCTGCCGGCGGGTAAGGCATGGGCTCGGCCGAAGCAGAGCCATGGCGCCGTTGCCGGTCGAGCCAGGTGGAGGAGATGGCTGAGGTAGATTCGCCGATCCAACGATCGGAAACACGCCAGATAACAAGTAACCGCATGCCAAGCAGGGGCCCGCTGACGGACTTGGTGTAGTTGAGGGGGGAACACGACCAGATCCCGACCAACCAAATGCCGCCTAACCGGAAAAGCCGACAATTGCCTTTCTTCGTGTCCCTTCGTGGGTCATACTATTTGTGGTGAACGGGTTACTTTCCCGATTGCTGCACGGTCTTGCGCGCCTCTTTGAGGCTGATACGGGCGCCTTCCAGGGTGGGGTCCAGAGAGAGCGCGTGTTCGAAGCTCCGGACCGCTGCTTCCGACTGGCCCATGTAGATCAGGGCGGCGCCGATGTTGTTGTGGGTCTTCGCGTTGTCAGGCTCGACTTCCGACAGTTTCCGAAACAGATCGAGTGCCTCCTGGTAACGCTTTTGGTTGAAATATGACGTGGAGACATACTTGAGTGCCTCCCTGTTGTATGGGTCGAGCTCCAGGGTCCGGCGATAGTTCTCCTCGGCGTTGTCCAGCCGTTGGAGTTTCGCAAGTATTCGGCCAAGCAACGAATGCGAGCGGGCTTCATTCGGGCGCTGTTCCGAGGCGATCCTGGCAGCGGCCAGAGCTTTCTCCAGACGGCCCGTCCTTAGCAAACCTAGGCCGAGATTGCGATGCCCGTTCCGTGCCGTGGGATTGAGAGAAACAATGTGGTTGAACAAAGTGACATCGTCCCGGTAGATTCCTGCCTGGCGCCAGGTCGCCGTTCCCAGCATCGCCAACAACACCATCAGAAGACCTGCCGCTCCCATCTTCAATCCGCCCGACAACCGGCTGGCGCCGTGCACGGCGGCTCCGACGATGACTGCGATTAACCCGATGCCGGCCAGGTATTGAAAGCGGTCGGCTACCAGGGAGTAACCCATGTAGCTGTGATTCACGAAGCCAAGAGCCGGCGACAGCGTCACCACGAAAAACAACGCCCCGGCCAGCGGCCCACGCCCAATTCGATGGCGCGTGAACCACAGCACCCCCACCAGCACCATGGCGGCGGCCAGGTACAGCCAAGCCCAAGTGTCCGTGATGCTAATGTACCAAAGTGGGTAGATGACGGACAGATCGGTTGGCCAGGCCAGTTTCCCCGCATAGAACCACAAGGCCCGGGAGGCGATGAGCACGCGCTCGGGCCACGAGTAGTCCAGGCCGAACCTTCCCGGGTCGTAGGAGTAGAGATCGCCCACGGTGATGAGCAGCGCTACCAGGAAGAACGGCGTCAGGCGCTGCAGATCCTTTCCCGTGATGCGCCCCGCCTTCCACCAATGTACGATCAACAACGCCGCCGGCAGCGTCACCACGATGGATTTGCTCAACAAGCCCGCCACAAACAGCAGGAGTGCGAGGCCATAGCGCCAGGGTCGTGGTTGTTCCAGGAAGCGCAGCCAGACCAGCACGGCGGTGAGGTAGAAAAGGCCGGAAAGCACGTCCTTGCGCTCGATGATCCAGGCCACCGACTCCACGTGCAGCGGATGCGCGGCGAACACGGCAGCCACGACCCAGGCCCCGGGCACGACGGCCAGGACCAGATGGTGCCGAGGCCGGACCACTCCAGGACCGCCTGGGATTTGTACCAGATGAAGTCGTCCCAGACAATGCCGCCCCAGAGCATCGCCGGCAGGTAGGAGATGCCCGCCAGCAGGCAGAGGGCCAGGGCTGCCAGCGCGTCCCCGCGCGAGAACCGCTCCAAAGAGCGCGAGACCTGGCCAGGAACCGACGATGCCGGCGTCTTTCCGGGTTCGGCTACACCGGGGGCATTGGCTTGAGGTGAGGAAACTGTCCTCAAAGCCAATCGCTTGCGCCGATTCAGCCTCGCTGTCTTTCGCTGCGCCATCTTTGTTCCTGTTTTTCCCACTCGTTTGAAGCGATCAGGTAGCGGTCAACCTCGTGACTACCCGCTGCTCGGGCATCTTCCGGTTCCCAGTTCCTGGGCGCCTTCCGGGTCCGAATGCAGGCGATAGACGTAGAGGTTTGCAAGCAGAAAGTTGCCGAGGGAGCCGAGGAGGACTCCGATCAGGAGCGCCAGCAATCGACGATGGGCGAAGAAGTCGACATAGCTGGTCAGGAGCGTATAGCTGCCGACGTTCACGGTTAGACCGACCAGGCTGCTGGCCACGAATCTGCCCCATTGGCGCACCCGGGGCTGCGGCGGACGCTCGCCGAAGGTCAGACTGCGGTTGAGGCGCCAGTTCCAGGTGACCGCCGGCCAGAAGGACAGGAAGCGCGCCAGGCGGTGCTCGAGGCCCATCCACTGCAGGCAGAAGTAACCGGCAACATCGATCAGGAAGCCGCTGGCGCCCACCAGCCCGAAGCAGAGCACCCGCGCTATCCCGCCGAACTTGAACCTGTACAGGCGGCAGAGGTGACGCAGGAAGTTGAGCTGCTGTCTCCAGTTCATCTTGCTGGAGCCCAGGCTGCGGTCGCGGAAGTCGATGGGCAGTTCCTTGACCCGCAATTGTCCGCGCACCATGAGCT
>JAPVWS010000280.1 GCA_027493295.1 Candidatus Versatilivorator vitaminiformans
GATACAATGGGGGGAGTGAAGCGGGCTGATACACAATAAGTCTTTTATAATAAGCCTGTTACAAGAGATACAATCTAGACGCGAATGCGGCGAATAGGAGGCACCCGTTGGGGAACGCATTGCTTCTCCAAACAAACACCACCCCGCGCCACGATCACCCACCGCCGCCACCTTCACCGTTCCACCCGAACCCCGGCCTGTCGCCCGGTAATCCAATTAGACAAAATTTTCTATCCCCCGGCAGTGACGTGGGTTATGGGAGAGCTGCGAATGCTGCGGTTGACGTGGGTTACCCGGCGAGACGCCACCTACGGGCCATCCGTATAGAGCTGCGAAGCTGCGGCCTCGTGTAGCCCCGGGCGGCAGCCCGGGGTCGTATGGGTTCTGCGCCAACCCAGCCGCGAATGCGGCGAATAGGAGGCACCCGTTGGGGAACGCATTGCTTCTCCAAATAAACGCCGGCCCGAGCCATTGGGCAGCCATCCTCGTCTGCAGAATCGGCGCAATCGGTGCGTCCGATTGTGCCGAAACGGCGCGTCCGGCCGGAACGTCCCATCATCGCTGTCGCGCCATGATTTCGGTAAAACCATAACAATAAACAGGTTATTTCATGTGAAATTTTCTGGACGAGTGTGGCATGCCGTTTGCTTAGTACCCCACCGGAGTTTGCATGGCTCCCCGGGAGCCAACCGGAAACCTACAGAAAGGGGACAAGGATCAATGAAAGCCAACAAGTTCGTCACCGCTGGAGTGATAGCAGTTGCCCTGGTCGTTGGGCAGGTTGCCGGGAGGTTGATGCATCAGCCTCTCGGCGCCGGCCCGGCGCCGCCGGCCGCTACCCTCAATGTTCCGACGGCCGCCGAGCTGTCTTCCCGCTTTTCCGAGGTCTCGGACGCGGTCGACCGGGCCGTGGTCAACATCAACACCGAAACCGTGGTGAAGCACCGTTTCCGGCTGCCACGCCGGGGAGGCGGAGGGGGACGACAGTTCCAGGATCCCTTCGACTTGTTCAACCGCTTCTTCGGGGGCGAACTGCCGCCGAGTCGAAGCCAGAAGCGCGAGTCTCTGGGCTCGGGGTTCGTGGTCGACTCCAGGGGGTATATCCTCACCAACTATCATGTCGTCAACGGCGCCGATGAGATTCGGGTGGAACTGACCTCGGGCGAAGAGTTTCCCGCCAAGGTCGTAGGCGGTGACAGCTTCACCGACCTGGCAGTGATCGAGATCGATGCCGGGGAACCTCTGGAAATCGCCAGGCTGGGCAATTCGGACGGCATGAGACGGGGAGACTGGGTCCTGGCCATCGGCAGCCCCTACGGCCTGGAGCGTACCGTCACCGCCGGGATCATCAGCGCTACCGCTCGGCCGGGCCGCTCCCACTGGCAGCGCTTCCTGCAGACTGACGCCGCCATCAACCGCGGCAATTCCGGCGGGCCGCTGGTGAACCTGGCCGGAGAAGTGATCGGGGTCAACACGGCCATCCTGAGCGCCTCCGGAGACAACTCGGGAGTCGGCTTTGCCGTTCCCTCCAACACGGCCATTCGGGTCTACAATCAGCTCATCGAGCATGGCCGGGTCACCCGGGGAGCCCTGGGAATCAGCATGCAGACCGAGGCCAGCTCCCAGGCCCTCAAGGCCCTTGGAGCTACCGACGGCAAAGGCGTCATCGTCCAGCAGGTCCGGCCCGAGGACGGCCCTGCCGATCGGGCGGGGCTGCAGCCCGGCGATGTCATCGTCGGATTCAAGGGACGGAAAATCGGTGAGCCGGCCGACATTTATCCCTTGCTGTCCGAAACCGCCCCCGGAGAGACGGTGGAGGTCGAATACATCCGGGACGGCAGCAAGCGGACGGTCAGGCTGACCGTGGGCGACCGGGCCGAAGTCTTTGCCGAGGAGCAGGTGGCCGAGTCGGGACCGGGCCAGGAGTCCGACAGCCTGAAGCTTGGCTTGCATGTACAAGGCCTTTCGCCCCAATGGAAGCGCCACCTGGGCGCTGGGGCCGAGGGGGTGATGGTCGTGCAGGTGGAGCCCGGCAGCGTCGCCGACGATGCCGGCCTGAGGCCGGGGGACGTCCTGGTGGAGCTCAACAAGGCAGTCGTTTCCAGTCCCGGACGGCTGGTGAAGCTGGCTGGAGAGCTTCAGCCGGGCACGGACGTCCTGTTTCTGGTGAATCGGGGCCAACCTGCCACCGGGGAGACGGTCACTCTCTACCTGGCCGCCACCCTTCCCTGAATCCGTGCGCGTTCAACGGTCCCCGGGCGCCCGCCCGGGGACTTTTTTTATGCTAGGATAGCCCTGTGGCGGCGCCCTGCTTGAGTGGGACCTCATCTCTGCCGGGCGCCGCCCCAATTCCTTTTGGTCGCAGGACTCCCACAGGCTGAATCGAAGGCGGCGGTTCCGCGGAACCGCGATCGGGCTGTTCGGCGCATCGGGCCTCTGCAATGGATAATCGCGCTGACTTGCTTCACCCGCTCAAAGAGTGTTACGACCGAATGGGGGTGGAGCCGCCCGCGATCTCCCGCCTCGACGTTGAGGAGATGCCCCAGCCCTACCGGAGGCTGCTGGTTCACGACCGGGATATGACGCCGACCCTGGAGGCGGCATTTGGCCGGCCGATCCACCTGCGCGTCATGCAACAGTGGATATCCGGGGGGCTGCTGACACGCCAGGTTCTGTTGGTGCTGGACCGGGAGGGGACTCCGGTGGTGTTCGGGGCCATCCGGATTCACCTGGATGTCTTCCCCCTCCCGGCAAGAGAGGAGATCCTGCAAGGACACAGGCCCCTGGGGGCCATTCTCCACCATCACCGGCTGGCGCACCAAAGCCGCCCCCAGGCGTTCATTCGAGTCGAAGCCGACGGGCCGATCAGCCGGGCGCTGCGGGGTCCGTCCCCGGGAAGCCTTCTCTACGGGCGGCTCAACCTGCTTCGCAGTCTTCAAAAGGAAACCCTTGCAGAAATTCTGGAGATATTGCCCGCCCTGCAGGAGGGCGGCGGTCAAGGCTTGCGTATTCAATCCAACTGAGGGAGGTGGCCATGCTTGTCAATCATCCTGGAGGGAACTATCTCTTTGCGCCGGGAGGAGAAGCCTTTTCGGACGGAGTGATTTCCGCGCCGGGCTACGAGATCGTGCGCGTCACGCTGAAGGAGCTGCTGCCCTGGCGGCAGGGTTTCGATCTCATCGATGCGTTTCTGAAGGAGCAGGGGAGGCCGCGCCAGGCGCTCTGCGCCATTGAGCTGCGCTGCGCCCGCCCCTTCACTGCCGAGGGCTTCAGCGAATTCAATCAGGGGTACCGATCCCTGGTGGCCGATTGGCAGATCCTGGTGGACGGGGTCAACCCCATGGCCAGAACCAACGTAGCCCCGGTGGTGGGTCCTCCCACCGAGACCTCGCTGTTTGGCTTCGCCTTCACGGCTCCGGCACCCGGTCTGCAACGGTCCACCTTCGTGGCTGCCGGGGCCGGCGAAATTACCGTCTCACCCGAAGGGGAAAGCACCATCGTCCGCCGGGGAGACACCTCGGCGGAGGCGATCCGGGAAAAGAACGCAGCCGTGATGCAAATTCTGGATCAGCGCCTGGTGGATCTGGAGAAGGACTGGTCGCAGGTGACCGGGGTTACGGTCTATACCGTATTCGACATCCACCCCTTTATCGAAGAGGAAATTCATTCCCGGATGGGGCCCGCCAGTCTGCGCGGCCTGCAGTGGCACTATGCCCGCCCGCCCGTGGTCGACATCGACTACGAAATGGACCTTCGGGGGCACGCCCGCGAGATCTACTTGTAGGTAGCCGAGGCTCAGTCCGTCGGGCGCCGGGTCACCACGGTGGTGGCCTGGTGGAGCTTGACCAGGCTGTCGCCCGGGGTGTAGCCCTTGCGGAGCGCCACGTTGGCGTAAATGAGAGTGCGTGGACCCACTAGGCAGCCCGGGTGGGTGACGCAGTTGCAGCCGGTCTGGACGTCGTCCCCCAGTATGGCGCCCAGCTTGGTGAGGCCGGTGTCGTAGGTCCGGTCGTCGATCCGGACCCGGAGCGTGGGCCGCTGTCCCGTCTCGGGGTTCCTGGCGCTGACGAGGGTGAGATTGGAGAGCTTGGTGCCGGCTCCCAGGTTGGCCCGCTGTCCCAGGATGCTGTCTCCCACGTAGGCAAAATGGGGGGCGTTGCTCCGGTTGAGCAGGATGGCGCCTTTCACCTCGCTGCTGTGGCCGATGACGCAGCCGTCTCCGGCGATCACCCCGCCGCGCATGTAGGCGCCGTGCCGGATCCGGCAGTCACTGCCGATAACGGCCGGTCCGGCGATGTAGGCGCCGTCTTCCACCACCGTGCCCGGGCCGATGCGGATCCCGGTTCCATGAAGGGTGGCGCCCCGGGAGATTTCTCCCCGGATATCCATGGTTCCGGGCGGGACCAGGGCTTCGAGGTAGGCGTGCAGCCGCTTCAACGCGTCCCACACCCTATCGCCACGGAGCCAGAGATCCCGGTGCTCGAATTGGGTCAGGTCGAAGAAATCGGTTGGATCGGTCACGCTGACTGGCCCCCGGCGTCGTGGCGGGTAGTATACAGCAAGCGGCCGGGTGCGCCCAGCCGGCGGGGACCCGAAACCGGGCTCGAGAGGAACACCATGGTTCCAGCCGGATCAAGCAGGCCACCCCGCGGTCGACGGCGACAATGGGCATGGCTGCCCGGTCTGTTCCTGCCCCTGGCGCTGACCTGCTGCCAGTCCGGCCCTCCCGCCGGGACGGCCACCGACAACAAGGTGATCGTGCTGGGCATCGACGGCATGGACCCGGTCCTGCTGGCGAAATTCGTGGAGGAAGGCCGGATGCCCAACTTCGGCCGCTTCATGGACGGGGACCATTTCCGCCCCTTGCGGACCAGCACCCCTCCTCAGAGTCCGGTTGCCTGGTCCAGCTTCATCACGGGCATGGATCCGGGCGGGCACGGAATCTTCGACTTCATTCACCGGGACCCGGAAACCCTTTCCCCCTATCTGTCCACCTCCCGCAGCCAGGAAGGCGCTTATGCCCTGTCTCTGGGATCCTGGAGAGTGCCGCTCTCGGCGGGCCGGGTGACGCTCCTGCGCAAGGGCAGTGCCTTTTGGGAAATCCTCGGTCGCCACGGAACGCCCTCCACCATACTGCGGGCGCCCGCCAACTTTCCGCCTGCCGGCGAGGCCGGCCGGCAGCTCTCGGGTATGGGAACCCCCGATCTTCAGGGGACCTACGGCACCTTTTCCTTTTACACACAGGATCCCGAGCTTCACTCCGGAGAGGTCTCCGGCGGTGAGGTCATTCCTCTGACGGTTCGCAACCAGAGTTTCCAGGCCCGAATAAAGGGGCCGCCCAATCCCTTCAGGACGGATGTCGACCAGGCCTGGACGAGCTTTCAGGGAACTGTCGATCCCGAGGCCCGGGTGGTGCGGATCGAGCTCGGAGGCCGCCGGTTTCTGCTTGAGGAGGGGAGCTGGAGCCACTGGGTCGAGGTCGAATTCGAGCTGGTGCCCCTGTTTCACAGCGTGCGGGGGATCTGCCGCTTCTTTCTGAAGCAGGCAGCCC
>JAPVWS010000281.1 GCA_027493295.1 Candidatus Versatilivorator vitaminiformans
GAATATGACCAGGGCCGCGAGTATCTGCAACAGTTGGCAGAGGTCACTGGGGGCACCCTTTACGTCTCCGAGGGCCTCCGCAACCTGGGCGATGCTTTCCAGGAAATTGCCGCCGAGCTGAGCAGCCAGTACAGCCTGGCCTACAGTCCCACCAACAAGAAAAACGACGGCAGGTTTCGCCGCATCAAGATCGAGATCGACCTCCCTGATACCATCGTCAGAGCCAAGCGTGGCTACTACAGCCGTCCGTTCTAGCAAACTATCGGCAGGAGCCGAGCGGAGAGCCACCCCGAGCAGCACGGTCCCGTTGCTCCTCGGGTGGCTGGATACCTTCAGGATAAACCCCTTTTCTCAAGTACCTTATCGGCTAATTTCTAAAGGCTTGCGGGAATAGCTGGTTGCGAGCTCTCCCTCTTGTCCTTGTCCCTTCAGCACCCACCATAGCCCTCCCGGGGTGCAGCCGGCGGTGTCATGTCCCTTGGGCTTCGACAGGTTTCCTCGCGGGTATTCCTTACTCCCTGGCGGCTCTTCGCGGATCTCCCGATGCCAAGGAGGCGCGATTCTCTCCGCCCTGGTGGAATCGATCGCCAGCCCGGTTGGGTGGCGCCTCCATTGACCTTTGACAGCCTGTCAATCCACAATGGCAGCGAAGGATTTCTCATGACAACGCTGAAATGGGTCACCGGGGGATGCTTGGGACCGCGACTGACGGCAGGTGTCGGAGCCGTGCTCCTCTGCCTTGTGGAACCGGTGATAGCACAGGTGGTGGTGAGCGGGACCGTCACCGATCAAGGCCTGAACCCCATCCGGGAGGTCAGCCTCCTCATTGAGAACAGTAGCGTTCCTGGTGTGGAGGTAACCACCCGTTCCAGTGAACAGGGGACCTTCAGTTTCAACCTGGTTCGAGCCGGGAAGTATCTCCTCCAGGCA
This sequence comes from Candidatus Versatilivorator vitaminiformans, assembly GCA_027493295.1. Taxonomy (GTDB): domain Bacteria; phylum Acidobacteriota; class Terriglobia; order Versatilivoradales; family Versatilivoraceae; genus Versatilivorator; species Versatilivorator vitaminiformans. The sequence goes on from JAPVWS010000281.1 coordinate 931, forward strand.
ACCCATGGCGACTATTACCCGATCGAGGACAAAGCCCTGGATTTAATCACCGGGGTGAACCTCGTCAACATCGAGCTCATCTCCCTGGAGGAATCCCAAATCACGGTCGATGTCTATCCTGACGACCACCTGTCGGTGGAGCAGGTCGCCATGTCGCAGGCACTGGAGGAAAGGGAAATCGACTCCATCCCCGTAACCCGCTCGACCAAGCTTCGGATTCAAGGCGCCGCGGCGGTGTTGCCGGGTGTTTTGAGGGATCCGAAGGGTGACTTGCATTTTCATGGAAGCTCGGTGGAAGAGATGAACTGGTCCCTGGATGGATTCAACCTGTCCGATCCTGCCTCGGGAAAGCTGGAGATGGGGCTGGGGGCCGAATCGGTCAAATCCCTGGATCTGTTTTCCGGGCGCTACTCGGCCGAGTTCGGCAAGGGGACAGGCGGTACCATGGTCCTCAATTCCCGGATGGGAGATGACCAGTTCAGGCAACGGTTCACCAACTTCGTTCCCGGGATAGAATTTACCCGGGGACTCCGATTCCGCGACTGGAGACCCCGCCACAATTTCTCCGGACCGATCCTCAAGAATCGCGCCTGGTTCTTCAACAGTCTGGATCTCCTCTACGAGGAAAACATCATCCCCGAGCTGCCGGTCGGCCAGGACCGTCACGTATCCTGGGCCGTCAACAACAGCTTGCGAGTTCAAGCCAAGCTCACGCCCCGACACACGCTGAGCTCAGGGTTCGTAGTGGACTATCTCAACGCGCCCAAATCCGGCCTGTCTCCCCTGAACCCTCTGGAGACCACCCTGGACAGGCGAGCCCGCAGGTATTTCTTCAATCTGAAGGATCAATGGGTTCTATCCTCCGAGAGTATCCTGGAATTCGGCTACGCGGCCTACCGCTCGATCAATCGTCAGGTCCCTCAGGGCAGCCGGACCTATCGGATCACGTCCTTTGAAAGAGGCGGAAACTTCCCCATCGACACCTTGCATATCAGCAGCCGCGACCAGTGGCGGGTCGATTTGTTCAGTCCCCCTTGGGACTGGCTCGGACAGCACCAGACCAAGGTGGGAGCCAATCTCGACTATTCCCGCTACTTCCAGGACATCCGGCGGTCCGCCATCGAATATTTCCGCCTGGACGGAACCCGGTCAAGCAGGCTGTCGTTCGGCGGCAGCGGCGAATTCAGTGAGTGGAATCTGGAAACTGCCGCCTACCTGCAGGACCGGTGGGCCATCCGACCGCGGCTGGTGGGGGAGTTGGGGCTGCGCTGGGATTGGGACCGCGTTGTTTCCCGCGGCGTGGTTACCCCCAGATTCAGTCTGGCCTTCATGCCTGTTGGACTTGACAGCACCAAGTTCTCGGCCGGATTCGGTTGGATTCCGGCCACCACCTACTTCCGGGTCTTCACCCGTCATCGAGACCAAAGTTCCATCTTTACCGACTTCGCCCAGGACGGCATCACTCCACTGCAACCTCTCAACGTCAGATTCTTCACTTTGGACCGATCCCTGCTCACCATCCCCAGGACACAGAATCTGAGCGCCGGCTGGCAACAGAAGCTGCCCTACGGCACCGATCTCAACCTCAACTACTTGCGCAAGAGGATGCGGAACGGATACGCACAGGTCCCCATCTCAATCCGAATGATCCAGGGCGAACGCCTGCCTCCCGGGAGTCGGGCTATCCATTATCGGCTGCAGAATTTCCGGGAGAATACCTACGACTCGGTTGAGATCTCTCTAAGCAGACTGTTCCGGGAGCACCACCGCTGGTTCCTGAGCTACACCTATTCTCGAGCCCGCTCCAATGCCGCTCTGGACCTGGATACCGACGACCCCATCCTGTTTTCCGACATCTCGGGCCGACCCTCCTGGGATGTGCCCCACCGGCTGGTGTCCTGGGCATCCTTCCCTATCGGGGATAAGACCTCTGTGGCCCTTTTTGCCGAATGGCGTGACGGATTCCCCTTCAGCATCCATGACGACAACGGCAAACAGGTCGGCGGCATCAACAGCTGGCGACTTCCCCGGCATTTCAACCTGAACATCCACATCCAGAGAACGTTGACCTTCCTCGGACATCAGTGGTCGTTGCGGCCGGGCGTGGATAACGTGACTAATCGACCCAACTACAATCTGGTCAACAACAACATCGACTCTCCCGAGTTCCACAATCTCTTCGGACGATCTCCCAGAAAGCTGGTCATTCGATTGCGCTGGCTGGGCAAGGCAGAGAACTGATCCGGAGCGAGGGGACATTCATTGTCAGACGGCCGCACCGTTGCGGACAGGTGATTCCCGCCCGCCGGTGTGCAAGCGTGGATCGGCCCCCTCCGGCGAAGCCACGCCCGAGTTTCTACTTGTATTCTTCCCGCCAATGGTTCACACTCGGGCTATATAAGGAAGAGATCGAGGCATGCCATGAGCTTGAGACTACTCTGCTCCATGACCTTGCCATTCTCGCTGGCTCTTTCCCTCCCTGTTGCTTTTCCGGCACAATCCTCTGTCGCCACCGAGGCTTACGAACAAGGCCAGTACGGTACCGCCTATCAACTGGCCCGTTCTCTGGCCGATGAGGGGGACGTCGAGGCCCAGGTCCTGTTGGGACGGATGTTTGCCTGGGGGCGAGGAGTCCCCCGAGACCAGTCCGAGGCCGTGAAGTGGTTCCGGAAGGCGGCCGAGCAGGGACACGGCCTGGCCCAGTCCATTCTGGGCTTGCGGTACGCCTATGGTCGCGGCGTTCCTCAGGATGATTCCCAGGCCATCGAGTGGTTTCGCCGGGGGACCAAGCGAGGCAACGCCGTCGCTCAACACAACCTGGGCGTCATGTACGAGAACGGAAAGGGGCTCGCGAAAGACGATCAACAGGCAGCTTACTGGTATCGACTGGCGGCCGAGCAGGGTGTCCCCCACGCACAATCCAACCTGGGGCGGATGTACAGTGAGGGTCGAGGAGTCGTCCAGGACAAACTGGAAGCCGTCAAATGGTTCCAGAAAGCAGCCGAGCGGGGACTACCCCAGGCCATGCACAACCTGGGAGTGGCTTACCTCAAAGGGGAAGGCCTCTCGCAAGACGACCTGAAGGCCTATGCCTGGATCCATTTGGCGAGCCAGTTCAGCAACCGGAGCTGGCGCACCCGTGAAGTCCACCAGCAGTCGACGGACCTGAAGGGCAGATTGGGGCAACGGATGACTGCCAAGGAAATCAAGAAGGCCGAGCGCCTTTCACAAAAGTGGCGAAAGAAATTTGCCCGCAGATAGGCAGGGGTGGGGCTGGCCCGACCGGCGCCCGTGGTCTCCGCCCCTACCGAGGGTTTCCCAACTCGGCGCTGCCAACGATTCCTACCCCTGCCGTTCTCATTTCATCCACCGCCCGTTCCACGTCCCCCGGATTCAGATCGACGCCCCGGCAACAATCCCGGACCACGTAGGTCTCAAAACCCAAGCCCTGCGCATCCAGCGCGGTGAACTTGACACAGTAGTCGGTGGCCAATCCCGCCACAAACACCGTGCTCACACCCTCTTCTTTCAAGTAGTCCCCGAGGCCGGTTGCCATGCGGTGTCCGTTGTCATAAAACCCGCTGTAGCTGTCAATGCGGGGATCGGTCCCTTTGAGAACGACCTTGGCCCAGCGGTCTCGGTAGAGGCCCGGTGCAAAATCGGCTCCCGGCGTGTCTTGCACACAATGGACCGGCCACAGCGTCTGGTTTAGCCCCTCCAACATAATCGAGTCCCCTGCACGCTTTCCGGGATGGTTGGCGGCAAAGCTTCCATGATCCGGAGGGTGCCAGTCCCGTGTGGCGGCGATCAACCCGAATCTTGTCTGCAACCGGTTCACCAGGGAAACCACTTCATCTCCCCCAGGCACGGCCAGTGCCCCCCCGGGGATGAAATCATTTTGAATGTCGACCACAATCAGGGCTTCCATGCCGATTGCTCTCCAGGATCATCCCTTCTCTCAGATGGTGAAGCCTCGACTCGAGACCCACCGGATACTGCCCGGGTCGGGTCAAGCGCTTCAGGGCAGGGCCCAATCGGGCCAACTGCTCCTGTGCCCGTTGGCGACAGCGATCCACTGACTCCGACTGGCGGACCTGCTTCCCATGTCTCCAGACCGGAATCAGCAGATCCTCACCGGCTTCCCAGGCAGGAGAGCGCCGCTCCCGACGCGCTCTGCTGGAATCCAGCAACACCTGCTTGCTGCCCCGACCGAAGCGCACGTCATAGATGACATCCGCCACAAACCTCCCGGCCTTTTGGAACCGGCGGACTTGAAGGATGCCCGGAATCGACATCTTGACCGGCTGTTCAGACAGTTTCAGCTTGTAATTCCAATCTCCCGAGGAACCGCGAACGGCCGACAGCTTGTAGACTCCGCCCATTGCCGGCTGGCCGTCAGCCGTCACCATCCTGGTTCCGACGCCCCAGACTCCAACGGCTGCCCCCCGTCGCTTGAGAGAGGCGATGAGGTGTTCGTCAAGATCGTTGCTGGCAATGATAGCCGCTTCGGCAAATCCCGCCTCGTCCATGATATCGCGGGCGTCCCGGCTGAGCCGATCCAGGTTTCCTGAATCGAGGCGAATTCCCACCATCTCATGGCCCGATTGTCGCAGCTGCTTCCCCACCCGGACAGCGTTGCGAACCCCCTCCAGGGTGTCGTAGGTGTCCACCAGGAAGACGCAATTGTTGGGGAGCGCTCTGGCGTATGCTTCGAAAGATTCAAGCTCGCTTCCAAAGGCCATGACCCAACTGTGGGCATGAGTTCCCCGAACCGGGATTCCAAAGCGCTTCCCGGCCAGAAGGTTGGATGTGCCGGCGCAGCCGCCAATATAGGCGGCCCGGCTTGCCGTGAGGCCGCCATCGCTTCCCTGTGCCCTCCGCAGACCGAATTCCAGCACGGGATCTCCGGCGGCTGCCAGACACACCCGGGCCGCCTTGGTGGCAATCAGGGATTGAAAGTTGAGGATATTCAGCAGGGTTGTTTCCAGGAGCTGGCATTGAATGATCGGCCCGCGTACACGCAGCACGGGCTCGTGAGGAAAGACCAACGCCCCTTCGGGAAAACCGTCAATCTCGCAGGTCAGCTTCAGCCTTCCCAAATAGCTCAGAAAGTCGGAATGAAAAATCGGCCGGCCATCGTTGCCGGTCAATTTCCCCAGATAGTCGATATCCTCGGCGCTGAAGGCGTATCGGTCCAGGTATTCAATGACGCTGGCCAACCCACAGGCAATGGAAAAACCACCCCCAAAGGGATTGTTTCGGAAGGTAAGGTTGAAGACGGCTTCCTTCTTCTCCCAACCTGTCTTCCAATAGCCAAAGGCCATGGTCAACTGGTAGAGATCGGTCAAGAGGGCGTACTGACCGCGATCATGCGCCTGATCGGAACCCAAGATCACCAATCTCCTGTTGGGGACTCTGAATAGCCGCGGGCCCGTCCCACGCGACGGGGCGGATCATTCAAGAGTGAAACAACGAGTCTTCATAGCCTGTCGGGAACAAGGGCATGTTCCGCTAGCAGGATAATCTGCCTGTTGAACAT
>JAPVWS010000282.1 GCA_027493295.1 Candidatus Versatilivorator vitaminiformans
CCCTCTGCCGGCGCGAAAGCCGACAATTTCGTCGAAAATCAGCAGCAGTCCATGCTTGCGGGTGATCTTCCTCACGGCGCGGGCGAATTCCGGCCGAACCGGGAGCATCCCCGCCTTGGGGTCGAACATGACGCAGGCCAGGTCCCGAGCATGTTCTTCGATCAACTTGGTGACCGCGGCCTCATTGTTGTAGGGAAGTACCAGCACCTCGCCGGGCGCATGGGGCGACATCCCTCCGGCGCCGGGTACGGAATGGGGAGCCTCGATCGGTCCGGCCCGGTCCACGGGCGGAAACACGCTGACCTCCACCGCGTCGTGGCTGCCGTGGTAGCCGCCTTCAAACTTGGCGATCCTGGACTTGCGGCTGAATCCCCGGGCCAGCCGAACCGCGTGCAAGGTGGCTTCGGTGCCGGAGTTCACGAAGCGGACCCGGTCCAGGGTGGCGACCCGTTCGCACATTTCCGCTGCCATGTCGGTCTCGATGCCTGTCGGGGCGCCCAGGGCGGTACCCTGTTCCAGTTGGGCCCGAATGGCTTCCATGACCCTGGGGTGGTTGTGGCCCAGGATCTGGGTGGAGTGGTGGTTGGCGAAGTCCACGTAGCGGTGTCCGTCGATGTCTTCCAGGAAGCACCCCCGGGCTCTTGCCATGGTCAGGGGGTAGGGCTGAAAGAAGTAGGCGCCCTTGGCGGGACCGGCCGTCACCGGCACACCCCGTCGAAAGGCATCGGCTGAATTGGGTGTGAGCCTCCTGTATTCTTCTTCCACCGAGATCGCTTGCTCCGTCATGATGGTGCCCTTTCCTGAAGTAACCGACCGAGCCTTTTGCGAAAGGCTCAACCAATGGTGGGACTCCGATCTTGTTCCAGGCCAAACTGCGGCATGCCGTTTGTACCAGTTTCCCGCCCCCGGGCGCCAGAAAAACCTCGACGGTTGAGGCGCCGTCTGTCTTTTGACTTCAACAAGACCTTGCCCTAAAATCGACCGAACGCGGCTTTGCCCAAGCCATTCTCCAGCCGGGTGACATGAATATGCAAACTCTGGCGAGACGGTTGCCGTCTCTTGTACTGGCCATCCTTGCCGTCGTCCTGGGCTCAACCTCCGCAGCCCCGGCGGTGGCGGAGGAAGAAGAGAGGAAGCAGAACCCCTACAAGGGGAACCCGGACGACATTCTGGTCGGGAAAGGCCTCTTCCGCTACTACTGCGCCGGCTGCCACGGAATGGAGGGCGGCGGGGGATTCCGCGGGCCCGACCTGGTTCGAGGGCAGCTCACCCATGTTGTGGACGATCACGACATGCTCGGGGTGGTGAGGAACGGAATCCAGGGAACCCAGATGCCCGGCCAAACGCTACCCGACAGCAATCTGTGGCGCATGATCGCCTTTATCACAGATCTCCGGTCCAAAGCTCGGCCTCAGGATTTGAGCGGAGACTGGGAATCGGGGCGTGAGATCTTCAGCGGCAGGGGCTTTTGCTCCGGCTGCCACATGGTTCGGGGAGAAGGAGGGCGCCTGGGTCCAGACCTGACGGGCATCGGAAATTCTCGTCCCTGGGAGTCGTTCCTGGAAGCCATGCGGGATCCCAGCGCTCAGTTCAAGAATGTCCTTCAAGCGGACGGACGGATGGCGGGCGGCTACGAGTCGGTTCGCCTGGTGACCCCCTCGGGGAAGGAGATTACCGGTGTCGTCCGCAACGAGGACACCTACACCATCCAGGTGCTGGATCGGGAGGAGAACTATCACAGCTATCGCAAGAGCGAGCTGCGGGAACTCACCCACCTGGACCATTCGCTGATGCCGGCCTATTCGGAAAGCGCGCTTTCCGACCAGGACTTGATGGACCTGCTGATTTTCCTCACTCGTCCGGCCGCGGAATGAAGGTGTCGAGGAGGATGGGTTCGAGTTGACCGGACAAAGCCGCCGCGGGCCATCCCTTTCCGGACCGCCCGGCTGGCGTGGGAGTCGTTTCCGAAGAGGAGAACCAATGAAGCCAACATGGTTTGTGTCGGCAATGTGCCTGTCGCTGATGTGTTCCGGCTTGACCGGCTTGTCCCGGGCCGGCGAGGTGACCAGCGAACGATTGGTGCGGGCTATGGATGAGCCGCAGAACTGGCTCACCTACCGCGGGGATTACAGCGGCCGGAACTACCGTCCGCTCAAGCAGGTCCACAAGGGCAACGTGAACGATCTGCGGGTCGACTGGGTGTTTCAGACCGGCGTGGGGGCTGCCGCCAAGTTCCAGACCGTACCCCTGGTGGTGGACGGAATGATGTATATCACGGCTCCCTACAACAACGGCTATGCCCTGGACGCTCGAACGGGCCGTCGACTCTGGAGATACCAGCGCAGCCTGCCCGACCAGAGCCTTTGCTGCGGGCCCATCAATCGGGGATTCGCCCTGCTGCGGGACAAGCTGTTCATGGCCACCCTCGATTCCCACCTGGTGGCCCTGGACACCAAGACCGGAAACGTTCTCTGGGACATCGAGCGGGCCGACTACCGAATCGGCTACAGCTCCACCGGGGCTCCCCTCATCGTCAAGGACAAGGTCATCATCGGAACCGGAGGCGGGGAATATGGAGTCCGCGGTTTCCTGGACGCCTACGACCCCGATACAGGAAAGCGGCTGTGGCGGTTCTGGACCATTCCGGCGGCCGGAGAGCCCGGCTCGGAAACCTGGTTGGGAGATTCCTGGAAGACGGG
>JAPVWS010000283.1 GCA_027493295.1 Candidatus Versatilivorator vitaminiformans
GACCTGGGAATCAACTACTTCGATACCGCCCACAGCTACTGGAATGGCCATTCGGAGGAAATCTACGGGGAGGTGCTGCCGCAATTTCGCCGGCAGGTCTTCATCACCACCAAGTCGGTGAAGCGGACTCGCAGGGAAGCCGAAGCGGAACTGCACCTTTCCTTGAAGCGTCTCCGCACCGACTACGTGGATCTGTGGCAGATTCACTCGGTGTCGGAACTGGACGAGATCGACCGGATTCTGGGTCCGGGCGGGGCCATGGAGGCTTTCGAAGCCGCCAAGAAGGCTGGCAAGTGCCGCTTCATCGGCTTCACCGGGCACCGTGACCCGCATGTCCACGTGGCCATGCTCAAGGCCTATCCAGGATTCGACACCATCCTGATGCCGTTGCACATCGCCGATCCCGCCTATCTCAGCTTCGAGAAGCACGTGTTGCCCCTGGCCATCGAGCAGAATTTGGGCATCCAGGGGATGAAGAACTTCGCCAACGCCAAGCTTCTTCAGTCTTTCAGCGCGGGGGAGTGCCTCAACTACGTCCTGAGCCTTCCGATCCACTGCACCACGGTAGGCTGTACCACACTGGGCCAGTTGGAGGACGACGTGCGCATTGCCCGGGAATTCAGCCCCTATTCGCCCGAACAGATGGCATCCCTGCGCCGCCGGGCCCAGGGCATCAAGGGGCCGGGCCTGGAGGACTGGAAGAGGGACATGGAGGTTCGGGCCGGAATGGTCCGGCGTCCGCCCTACCTGGGGGGGTGAACGGGTTTGGGTCAGACGTGGTCGATCCTGCAGAATCGGTCGGCGGTCTTCAAGTGCCTCTCCTCGATCTTCAAGCCGCTGTCCAGCGATTTGACCATGGTGACGGATTCGGTTCGGGCTTGAAGGTCGAACAGGGACCGAATGGCGGGCTCGTTGGGCAACCAGCCTCCAACCCCGGTCTTTCCCTTGCGTTTAGCCAAGTCGATGACCAGACTGAACAGCAGGCGGAGGGAGTCGGACCGTTCTCTTCTGACCGCGAAGTCGCTAATTTGCCAGGCCCCGCCCATCTCGGTGACCCGCACGTATCCCTGCGTCTGCGAATCCGGGTCTTTCAGCCAATAGAATTCATCCCCAGGTTGCTTCAGCAACGTGTATTTCCAGTAGCCGAGCGGGCGCGCCACCGCCAGAGGGCAAGCTCCGTGGTAGGCGTGGTAGATTTCCTGCAGCTCGGGTAGCGTCCGGGAGGCTGAGAATTGCTGCAAGCCCCAGTGGCGCTCCCCGGCTCCCGGGGAATCCGGATCGGTTGCCACCCAGGCGTTCCAGGAAGGGCAGCGCAGGTAGCCCTGTTTGGCGTAGTAGTCCGGATCGATGTCTGAGTAGAGGGAACTGAGTCGATCTCCTTGCTTCATTCGGTCGCGCTCGGCCCAATCCATCACGGAGGCCCCAAAGCCCCGCCGCCGATATTCGGGTCGGGTGTGAACCGATCCGATGGAAAAGCCCGCCACCTCCCGGCCGTCGATGTAAAATTTCAAGGGGAAGCAGCCCAGCGAAGCCACCACCCTTCCGCCGAGGCACCCGGCGTACCAGTGAGCCCGTTGGTGTTTGGGAGAAGCCAATCGGAGTCGGAGGTGCTCTTCCAGCGAGGAAGCCATGGGCCAGAACTCGTAGACGTTCTCATAGCACTGCAACCGCTCCTCGGGAGAAGCGGGATGGATGTCGAGTGTTTCGGCCATGGAGTCTCTCCGTCGGAGGCCGGCTTCGCCCAATGTCTACCACGGACAGGATAACCGTAGCAATTATTTGGGTGTACGACAAATTTGTGGGGCGAGGAAAAGAGTTATCCACAAAGGGCCAAGAAGGACAACGAATGGCCGCAAAGTAAAGACACGAAGGGGAACGACGAACCACGAATGGACACGAGTGAACGCCAAAAAGGCTCACTATTAACATCGATGTAAAGGATGCACAGGACAAAGAGGACGCGAGCTTGCTGCACGAGGAGCCGGCCGCGGCCATGATCGCACGCGCATTTGCGGATAATCAGGATTACAAGCTGGCCGTTTCCTTAAAAAATCCTGTGCATCCTGTGCATCGATGTTAATAATTCGTTCAAATGATGCCCGCGATTTTGGGACGCCGGACTCCTGAAACCCAATCCTGTGCATCCATGTCGTGTTTGGAGGGTGCTGGTCGATGGCCTTTGCCGGGCCGCTCCGGAGCATCCCCGTTCAAGGTCCCCCGGGGGAATCGAATCCGCTCGGGAATCGTCTTTTCGAATCGATTGGGAGCATGAGGTATCGGTCATGATGAAGCCTTCGGTGCTGTTGAGCCTGGTTGTGCTGCTGGCACTCTTACTGCAGGGGGCGGCAGGAACGCTGGATGAGTCGGGTGACGGCGCTGCCGCCGCTGGCGGCGGCTTCAGGGTCGTCCACGAGGGGTTCGAGGCCTTCTCCAGGGGAGAGTTCGAGCATGCCGGTCAAAACATCTACGTTTCCCGAGGCGGGCGCATCCAGCTCATTCACCGTTGGGACCTCAACAACGACGGCTACTACGAGTTTGTCTTCAGCAATACCCACAACGTGATGCTGGGCGGGGTGGATGCGCTGGGATACCTGCAGACTGCTCGGGGATTTCGTTCAGCCGTCTCTCCCGTCCATCGCTCCATTGCGCTTTACGACCTGTGGCTCCAGGAAGAGAAGAGCCGCGACCGGGTGGTCCGGTTTCCGGTCGAACGTCCCGGTGCGGTGCAGTTTCACGATCTGGATCGGGACGGCTGGACAGACATACTCTTTGCCTCCTCGGGAGCCGGAGACACCGTCTCGACCGACAGCCTGGTCTACTGGGGCGATGCTACCGGGTATCGGACGCTGAGACGGGTGGAGCTGCCCACGGTCGGAGCCCGGGACCTGGCGGTCGGCGACCTGAATCGGGACGGCTACACCGACATCGTTTTTGCCAATTCCGGCAGCCGAAAGCCTCTGAAAACAGGCGAGGGATCCTACATCTACTGGGGTTCGAGCGATCGCTACGGGATCCATCACCGGAGCGTGGTGCCGACCCGATCCGCCATAGGCTGCGCCTTGGGAGATCTGAACGGGGACGGCCACCTGGACTTGATCTTCGCTACCTCGGAGCAGGGCCGGGGGGGGCTGTGGTTCTTTGCGGGCTCTCCCGAAGGACCGGATCTGGAAGCGGTGGTCAAGGTTCCGGTTGACGACCTGCAGTCGGTGCGTGTCGGAAGCGGCGACGGTTTGGGCAGGGTGGTGTTGGCTCTTTCCAAAAAAAGCCTGCGGTTGTTTGCCTGGGATTCGGGGAGCCTGGTGGAGAAGAAGACCGTCTCCCTGGGAGGAGCGCGGGCCGTCATGGCCGATCTGGATCAGGATCGGCGGGCCGACCTGGTGGTGGCCAGCGGCGATCGCTCCGCCGTTCTGTGGGGGAAGTCGGGCTGGTCGCCCGATAGCGCCTTGTGGTTGCCGACCCTGGCGGCCACCGACGTGACGGTTGCCGATCTCAATGGCGACGACAGGCCCGATATCGCCTTTGCCAACCAGTTGCAGGGAACCCACGGAGATCTGGATGTGGCTTCATATGTCTATTGGGGAGAATCCTGGGGCTATGGGCCGGAAAGCCGCACCGACCTCCAGACCTTTGGAGCCACGGCTGTGGCCGCCGGAGACATCGACCGTGACGGGCGGCCGGACCTCCTCTTCGGAAACTCCGGCAGTGGCATCCAGGGGGGAAAGGGTGAAGAGATCTACGTCTACTGGGGCCGACCCCACCGGGGCTACAGCCCCGCGGCCATGACGGCCTATCCGTGCGTGATGGGGATGGCGACACTGATGGCCGATCTGGATGACGACGATCACGCCGAGCTGCTGGTGGCCAATTCCGGCCGCCACTATAGTGGGAAACCGGGGGCCAGCTACATTTACCGAGGCGGCAGCTCCGGGCCGGCCTTGGAGGGTCGGCTGGACATTCCCGCGCAGGAGGTGGGGTCCTGGTCGGTGGCCGACCTCAATAGGGATGGCTTCCTGGATGCCCTGGCTTGCGACTTCGATACCCTGGCCATTGCCTGGGGTTCGGCAGCGGGATTTTCCACCGATCCCCAACGCGTCGAGGGAGTTGCCAAGGCCACCCAGAACTGCCGGCTGGTGGACTTCAACCGGGATGGCTGGCTGGATGTGCTGGTGGCCGATGTGCAGGGAGCCAGGAGCCGGGTGTTGTTGGGAGATGGGCAGGGCTTCTCACTGGACCGGTCGGCCTGGGTGGAGGCGGCCTTTGTCGCCAACAGCGAGTTTGCCGACCTGGACGGGGACGGTTGGCTGGACATGATGCTCACCCGGTCCTACAACTCCTTCGACCGCAACGATTCCTGGATCCGCATCTACCCGGGTGGCCCCGAGGGTTTTGCCCAGACCCACCGGTTCGAGTTCGCCACCGCCGGTGCATTCGACATGGCCGTGGCTGACCTCGACAGCGACGGCGACCTGGACATCGCCGTTTCGCAGTACGCTTCCAGGGATCGGCGCAATCTGCCCGTCTACCTCTTCTGGAACGATGGCGGCGGCCGGTTTTCTTCCGGAAGACGGACGGATCTACCGGCGGAAAGCTCTTCCGGACTGCTGGCCGCGGATTTCGACGAAGACGGGCACCCGGACCTGCTGGTTTTCAACCACAAGACCACCTACAAGGAAGACAATCACAGCAACGAGAGCTTCGTCTACTGGGGGTCCCCCCAAGGCTACCATACCCGCAACCGCAGCTATCTGCCGGCCCACGGGCCCCACTTCATGCAGAACGTCGACATCGGAAACCTGTCCAGCCGCAGGGCCGAGGAGTCCTACCTTTCGGTCCCGATCGAGGTGACCCCGAGGCCGGCCAAGCTGGTACTTTCCTTCCAGGCGGACACTCCGCTGGGCTCGAAGGTGAGCGTCGCAGTTCGAACGGCCGGCACCTCGGCCGAGCTGGCAAAAGCAGCTTGGCGGGAACCGGGACCCGGCGGCGAGTTCACGGTCCCGAAGGAAGATCGCTGGCTGCAGTACCGGGCAACGCTCAAGGCGGGGCGGGGACATGCCACGCCCTACCTGACCCGCGTGGCTATCGAAGCGGTGGGAGAGTGAGGAGTGGAGAGTGAAGAGTGGAGAGTGAAGAGTGAAGAGTGGAGGTTTTCGGGAGGCCGCAAGCGCCTAATGACCTGGTTGCACTTCTTGAGTGATCGCGCCGAGACTGAAAAGATGCCTTACGTGTCGATCAAGAAACTATCCACTAGTCACTATCCACTTTTTACCTAGTCGCAAAACCTTCCGTTACGACGAGGTGGCTCATTAGTGGCGAAACAGGGGGGTAGGCAGACAGGAGGCTAACGGAAGGCTGATTCCAGGTTGGAATAGACCAGGCGGCCGGCGGAATCCCGATAGCTGACAATATTCGGCTTGAGCCCACCGTCGGCCGTGTCCGACAGGTCCCGGCCATAGAGCTGCCTGATCTTGCGGACATAGTCCCGAGTCTCCTGGTAGGGGGGAATGCCGCCATGCTTCCGCACGGCATTTTCACCGGCGTTGTAGGCTGCCAGGACCAGCGAAAGGTTGTCGGGAAACTGATCCCGCAGGAACTTGAGGTAGCGAATTCCTCCCTCGATATTCTGGGCGGGATCATATGCGTTTGCAACGCCGAACCGCTCGGCCGTCGCCGGCAGCAACTGCATGACTCCCAGGGCTCCCTTGGGGGAGATTGCCGTCGGATTGTAGTTGGACTCCACCCTCGCCACCGCCTTGACCAGTTCCGGATCCATCCCGTGCTTTCGGGCGATGCGATCGATGAGTCGTCCTATCCCGGCAGGGGGCTGTCCCCTTCTGCGAGTCCTCGGTGGCGAGGCCGACTCCGCCGCCGCGGAGGGGCGGGAGACGGCGATGTTGCCGGTATTGGAAAATGTGCGGCGTCCGTCGGGTTCGGTGAAGCTGCCGATCTCTCCACCGTTCGAGGAGGGGCACACCGCCAGGGTGAACAGGCAGATGGCCGCAGCCATGTGTCGGTTCAGTTTCCAACCGGAAGTGCTGATTTTCGCGGGGGTAGCCATGGGAGCAGGAGCTGGATGATGGGGCAACCTTGCCTCTCTCAGGACAATAGGATGTCCCTGAACCGGAAAAAGTCTAAAATTTCTCCAGGGACCGACAATCAGCGATGTCTTCTTGGCCAGCCCCGGCCCTGCGAATTCACCGGCACGATTGAAAAGTGGACCGGTCAACCCGCCCCTTCGACATGCTTCTGGACGTAGCCGGCAACCGCCTCCAGCGCCAGCGGTAGTTTGCTGGGGTCCTTTCCCCCGGCTTCGGCCAGATCCGGTCTGCCGCCGCCGCCGCCGCCGACCAGCGATGCGATTTCCTTGACCATCCTGCCTGCGTGCAGGCGGGAAGTCAGGTCGGAGGTGATGGCCGCGACCAGGGAGACTTTGCCGGAACCCGAAGTGGCCAGCACCACCACGCCGCGCCCGATCCTCGACCTCAACTCGTCCGCCAGATTGCGCAGAGAGGCCTTGTCCAGCCGTTCCACCACCGAAGTCAAGACCTTGACGTCATTGACGCTCCTGGCGGAATGCAGCAGTTGCCCGACGCGGTCCTGCGCCAGCCGGTAGCGCATCTCCTGGAGTTCCTTCTCCAGAGACCTGATGGAGGCCTGGTACCGGCGGACCGACCCTACCAGCTCGGGCCGAGTTCCCTTGGAAATTCCCTCCAACTGGCCGAGCAGTTCTTCGTCCTCGCGAAAGCGCCGTAGCGCTCCGGTTCCAGTAATGGCTTCAATGCGGCGGATCCCTGCCGCGATCCCGCTCTCGCTGACGATCTTGAACAATCCGATGTCGCCGGTGCGGGAAACGTGGGTGCCGCCGCAAAGCTCCTTGCTGAAACCGTTCACCGACACCACCCTCACTTGTTCTCCGTACTTCTCGCCGAAAAGAGCCATGGCTCCTTCCGAAACCGCCTGGTTCAAGTCCTGGACCAGAGTGGTGACGGGCAGGTTGTCCATCACCTTGCAGTTCACCAGGTCCTCGATCTCGATAAGGTCCTCCGGCGACAGGGCCGCATAGTGGGTGAAATCGAAGCGCAAGCGATCGGGAGCCACCAGCGAGCCCGATTGTTTGACGTGAAACCCGACCAGTTGGCGGAGGGCGGCATGGAGCAGGTGGGTGGCGGTGTGGTTTTTCCTGATGGAATCGCGGCGCGTCCCGTCCACCCGGGCCTCCACCCTGTCGCCCACCTGCAGGGTTCCCCGGGCGCACCTGACCCGGTGAGCCGAGTAGCCGGGAGGGGCGGGATAGGTGTCCTGCACAACGGCTTCGGCCTCGCCGCCCTTCAAGACCCCGGCGTCTCCAACCTGGCCACCTGTTTCCGCGTAGAAAGGGGTCCGGTCCAGGAAGACCTCTCCCACCCTGCCGGCAGGCAGCAAGGTGGCCTGCTTCCCCTGGATCAGGATGCCCTCGATGATCGCCTCTTCGGTATCAAGCTGGGTGTAGCCCAGGAATCGGGTCTTCTCCGCCGTGGGCGGGGGTGCTGAGCCGGCGGCGGTAGCCGTTTCCTTCCAACTGGCACGTCCCCTCTCGCGCTGAGCCGTCAGGCGCTGGTTGAAGCCCTCTTCGTCCAGGATCAGTCCACTCTCGTCCGCGATCTCCTGCATCAGGTCCAAGGGCAGGCCGTAGGTGTCATAGAACTTGAACATGACCTCGCCGGGCAGACTGGCCCGCTGGCTCCCGGACGGTTCCAGTCGGTCCAGCACGGCACTGAGCTGGTCCAATGCAATCCGCAGCGTGGAAGAGAAACGCTGCTCCTCGTGGCGCACCACCCGGGACACGTATTCCCGCGTTGAGGCCAGCTCCGGATAGGCATCCTGCATGAGATCCGCTACCCGGTCGCCCATCCGGTGCAGAAATTCGTCCTCGATTCCGATGAGCCTTCCGTGCCGGATGGCGCGGCGCATGATTTTGCGCAGGACATAGCCGCGGCCGTCGTTGGAGGGAATGACGCCGTCGCTGACGAGGAAAGCCGTCGCCCTGGCATGATCCGCAATCACCCGCATGGATACGTCGGCGGCCTTGTCGCTGCCGTAGTCCCGCCGGGATATTTCGGCCGCGTATTGGGTCAGCGGCTTCAGCAGGTCCGTGTCGTAGTTGCTGTGCTTTCCCTGGAGCACCGCCGTCATTCGCTCCAGGCCCATGCCGGTGTCCACCGAGGGCTTGGGCAAGGGAACCAGTTGCCCCGAGGTCTGCCGGTCGAACTCCATGAACACCAGGTTCCAGATTTCGACGAAGCGGCCGCATTC
The DNA here is from genome assembly GCA_027493295.1 of Candidatus Versatilivorator vitaminiformans. GTDB lineage: Bacteria > Acidobacteriota > Terriglobia > Versatilivoradales > Versatilivoraceae > Versatilivorator > Versatilivorator vitaminiformans. The sequence goes on from JAPVWS010000283.1 coordinate 8,290, forward strand.
GCAGGGGAAACTGCATTGCGAATGTCCGGCCTCGCTGCCTGCCGGCCCCTGATCGAAGTGAATCTCGGAACAGGGGCCGCAGGGGCCGGTGTCCCCCATGGCCCAGAAGTTGTCCTTCTCACCCAGGCGAAAGATGCGGTCGGACCCAACCCCGACCTCCCGGTTCCAGATCCGGTGCGCGTCATCATCGTCCAGATAGACCGTGATCCAGAGTTGTTCCGCATTGAGGCCGTACACTCCGGTCACCAGTTCCCACGCCAGGGGGATGGCTTCCGACTTGAAGTAGTCGCCGAAGGAGAAGTTCCCCAGCATTTCGAAGAAGGTGTGGTGCCTGGCGGTCTTTCCCACGTTCTCGAAGTCGTTGTGCTTTCCGCCTGCCCGGACGCATTTCTGGGAGGTGGTGGCCCGGAGGTAGTCCCGCCTCTCCCGACCCAGGAAAACGTCCTTGAACTGGTTCATGCCGGCGTTGGTGAACAGCAGCGTGGGGTCGTCGGCGGGAACCAGAGAGGAGCTTCTGACGATTCGGTGCCCTCTCTGTTGAAAATATTCCAGGAACTGCCTGCGGGTTTCGTTTCCGGTCACGGCTTCGGTTTCCAGTATGTCGACCTGTTCCGGCGGAGGGTGGCTCAATCCCCCCATTCAACGATTCGATGGAATCGCTTTCTGAACTCCCGGCGCACCGCCTCTGGAGGAAAGCCCCGGGCGAGCAGGTAATTATAGAGCCTGGCCACTCTTTTTTCATCCAATGGCTCGGGCAGGGCCTCCAGCTTGCGTTCCAGACTGCGGCGCAAATGGTCGAGCTCCTCTTCCGGCGGGAACATCTCGTCCAGGACCTGGTTGACCAGGTCCCCGGGCAGCCCCCGAGCAGCCATTTCTCTCTGCAGCCTGGAGCGGCCGCTGTCGCCGCGGCGGAGGCGCACGGCCGCAAGGGTCTCGATGCACTGGCGGTCGTCCAGATAGCCGCCCGCCTTCAAACGGCCAAGGACGCCGGCCACCGCGGACGCATCATCGGTCCGGGCCAGCAGCTTGACTTCCAGCTCCCGGGTGGAGTGGACCCTCCGGCCCAGGGCCCGGAGCGCCCATTGGAAGAGGTCCTCTGAATGGTGGGGTCGGGGC